>NZ_JJML01000019.1 GCF_000775285.1 Neosynechococcus sphagnicola sy1
TAACCACCAATAATCAGGTCATCAATGCCATCACCATTCACATCTCCTGCCCCACTGACTGATTGACCTGAGAAGTCAGACGCATTAATTCCATTAATTACAAAGCCATTGCTGCCATTGAGGGTAGAGAGGTTCAAGGTACTGCTGAAGCCACTGGTAGTGCCAAACACGACATAACTCTGGCCTGCATTTGTTTTGCCATTGGGGTCGGCGCGTACAGCGCCAATAATCAGGTCATCAATGCCATCCCCATTAATATCTCCGGCACTGCTGACTGAATGGCCTGAGGCGTCACCTCCAGTTCTGCCATTGATAAAAAACGCCATTGGAGCCATTGAGGGTGGAGAGATTCAGAGTACTGCTGAACCCACTAGTAGAGCCAAACACTACGTAACTCTGACCTGAACGGCTGCCATTAGGGTCGGCAAAGGGAGCCCCTATAATAAGGTCATCGATGCCATCACCGTTTACATCCCCTGCTCCGCTAACAGAAATGCCTGATTCGTCACTTGCATTAATACCGTTAAGGATAAAGCCATTACTACCATTGAGGCTGGAGAGATTGAGAGCTGAGCTAACCATGGGTGTTTCTCCTGTATTTGATCAATGAGTTCAGAGTTAGGGAAGACGGCTGCGGTCATTCAAGAAATGCGGCGTTGCAAAATAATTGGCTGTTATTAATTGGCTGTTATGGAGTGGGAACCTGCTTGAGACTCGGAGTTCAATGGGCTGCTAGTGCTGCCTGTTGCTATCTTTTGAACTGATGGAAATCAGGTTAAATTTACAAGCACAGTATCATTTGAGGCTAAGTTTTGCCCCACTGATAAAGAATGGAAATACTTTCGGTCAGGGAAAAATTAATGGCTAATCGATCTGCGTGGTTTGGGGCAGTCGATGGAGGGTGGGCTAGCTCCAGAGAGTAATTGCGTTTGGCTGATAGTTGCTGAAATACCCCCCTCAATCCCCCCTTCTAAAGGTGGGAAGAAGAGAAGAGTTCGGTTCCCTGCGCGATCGGGCTTCAGGGGTGTTCCTTGCTAGATATACAATTGAGCCATCTTCAGCCATCTCCCGATTGAAAACCGATTCTCTGTTTTATCGCTTATTCTCCACGGCTCCTCATTTGCTATTTGAATTGCTGGGAGAGTCTCCGGCGATTCCCTATCAGTTCCAATCCGTGGAGGTTAAGCAAACCGCCTTCCGCCTGGATGGGATTTTTTTGCCCCCGGCTTCTGATCCAGACTTGCCAATCTATTTTGTAGAAGTCCAGTTTCAGCTTGATCCAGATCTTTATCGGCGTTTGTTTGCGGAAATTTTTCTATTTCTGGCTCAAAATCCCAGGATTCGTCATTGGAAAGCAGTGGTAATTTTGGCACGGCGATCCATTGAACCGAAGCAGAAGCTGGCCTATGTCTCACTATTAGAGAGCGATCAAGTGGAGCGCATCTACTTAAATCAACTCCCCCCAGACTCGGGATTACCCGGCATTAATTTAGTGAGGTTAGTGGTGGCGTCTCGCAGGCAGGCGGCGAAGCAAGCCCGTAAACTCCTGACGCAGGTTGAGCAAGGTGAGCCGTGGCTGCCGCAGGGAGTACTATTGGAGTTAATTGAGACGATAATGGTCTACAAGTTTTCTGAGTCTAGCCGGGAGGAAATCGCCAAGATGCTGGGGTTAGCAGAATCCATTACCCAAACCAGGGTTTATCAGGAAGGTAAGTTAGAAGGAAGAGCGGAGGGCAGACTAGAAGGCAAGCTAGAAGGCAAGCTGGAAGGCAAGCTAGAAGGAAGAGCTGAAGGCAAGCTAGAAGGGGAGCGATCGCTGATTGTTCGTCTACTCACCCGCCGCATGGGCACCCTATCCCCTGGGGTACTGACTCAACTGCAAGGGTTATCCCTAGAGCAAGTGGAGGCGTTAGGCGAGGCTTTGTTAGATTTTGCCACTCCATCCGATCTAGATAACTGGTTCACATCTCTTTAAGGGTGTGGATGGCAGTTCTGGCGCAGTTGCTCCGCGATCGCGCGGGTGACCTGCCGTGTTGCTCAAGATTACATTTTCCAGCTTTGAGTTATTGGGGGAGCGATCGCGGTATTTTCTCCAAGGGTGGAGCTATTTTGTAAAATGTTTTACAATTTTTCTCGGCGATCCGAGTTCGAGGGTAGAGTCGTCGAGTTCTGAGGTTCAATACCCGAGGCACTGTTTGACTTTTCCAGTGCCGCTGATCTAGATGCATGGCTGCGGGCAATCAAGCAACTGAGGAGCAGCTACGCCAAAGACCATTAAGACTAAATTTTGCCCCACAGATCAAGAATTAGATTTGAAGCAGTGGGATGACGGGGGGGAATATAGTTGCTGGGGAGTAGCTACTTTTAAGAGGCCGTTTTTGAGATTCACGATGTCTCAATGGGGTCACTCATTTAACGCCTAGGCATCGATTGATGTCATGGATGACATGCCCCTAAAGCCAGTTTTTGAAGGGCGATCGCGACTTGTTGCAGCTGATCGGGGGTATGGGTTGCCATGACCGTGAAGCGCAGACGACTCGTCGGCACTGTGGGGGGACGCACCGCCGCTGCCCAAACGCCCCACTGCCTCAGTTGCCGTCCCAGGGAGAGAACCGTCGCCGCATCCTCGACTTGGAGGCAAAGAATCGGGGACTCCGAGGGCAGCAGTTTCCAGGTAGGGGGAGCAAAATGCTCCAAGACATTTTGGAGCATTTGTTGAAGTATCTGCACATTTTGCCAAAGGCGCTGCCGTCGTTGGGGTTCTTGGGTGACAATCTGCACTGCTGCTAAGGCGGCGGCGGTATCTGCGGGAGACAGACCTGTGGTGTAGATCCACGTAGGAGCGCGGTTGCGGAGTAGGTCAATCAAGGGAGCAGTACCAGCTACATATCCTCCCAGACTTCCCAGTGCCTTGCTCAAGGTTCCGATCTGAATCAGGGGACGTCCGGTGCAGCCAAAGTGCTCCACACCTCCAGATCCTCGCTCACCGAGGACACCTGTGGCATGGGCTTCGTCAATCAAGAGCATGGCATCAAACGACTCGGCGATCGCCAGCAGATCCGGCAACCGACAAAGATCCCCGTCCATACTGAAGACGCTATCCGTCAGCATCAAACAACGGCGATGGTGAGAACGATGTTGCTGTAACTGCTGCCTCAGCAGCGTCAGATCACTGTGGGGATAATTCATCACCGTGGCTCCGCTCAGTGCCGCCCCACTTTTTAGACTGGCGTGATTATATTGATCGGCCACGATCAGATCCCGTGCTCCTACCAAGGCTGAGATTGTCCCCAGATTGGCTAAATAGCCAGAACTAAAGACGAGGGCTGCTGCGGTTTGTTTGAGATCTGCGATCGCCTGCTCTAAGCGGTGATGGAGTTCTCGATGCCCACTCAACAGCCGCGACCCAGTGCTGCCAGTGCCATAGACTTGAGTAGCGGCGATCGCGGCCTGAATCAGCCGTTCATCCCCAGCGAGACCCAAGTAATCGTTACTGGCAAAATTCAGCAGTTTCTGACCCTCCAGGGTGACCACCGATCCGGGGGAGCCGGACACCGCCTGTACTGAACGATACCAGTCTGCCCGATGAATCGCTTGCAGGGTTTGATCAATCCAGGCGTAGGGATCAGGGGGCATTCAATTCAAGGCTCCAGCAACCATCACCCTCTCCCCTACCACACCACCTGTTGCCGCTCCTGCACCACTCGGCAGTAAACGGCTGCGGTCTGTCGAGCGAGTTTCGGCCAGCTAAACCGGGTTTCTAGTTCAGTATAGGCATTAGCGGTGAGAGCCTGGACATCATCGGGATGCTTCAACACCTCTAAAATTCCCCAGGCTAAGGAGTCGGCGTTGTTCGTGTGCGTCACAATTCCGGTTTTCCGATGTTGCACCACTTCAGGGAGTCCCCCTGTATCAGAGACAACGACGGGGACTCGGGCGGCAAAACTTTCTAGAGCCACAATGCCAAAGGGTTCGTAGAGACTGGGAAACACGGCACAGTCGGCAATGGTCTGAAATTGATCCAAGTCATGATCCGACATAAACCCAGTGAAGAAGCACTTCTGCCAGATGCCCAAATCCCAGGCCTGCCGTTTCAGCCCATCGGTGTTCCCCCCCCGATCAACACAAACTTCACCTGACCTGCCATGGCATCAATCACTCTGGGGGCGGCG
This sequence comes from Neosynechococcus sphagnicola sy1, assembly GCF_000775285.1. Lineage (NCBI taxonomy): Bacteria > Bacillati > Cyanobacteriota > Cyanophyceae > Neosynechococcales > Neosynechococcaceae > Neosynechococcus > Neosynechococcus sphagnicola. The sequence continues at coordinate 4,173 of NZ_JJML01000019.1, forward strand.
GCCACTAGCACCGAAACCCCCTTTTCATAGGTCATCCGCCCCACGTAATAGACAATTTTTTCGTTGTCGGTGGCAAAACGTCTGCGAAAGGTTGCCCCATCGAAGTGGAGTTGCTTTTTCTCAGGACGGATGCCGTTGTGAATCACATCAATTTTGTCCCAGGGACTGGCTAAGACCCGTTCCACTTCTCGACGCATGTAATCGGTGCAGACGATAATCCGCCAGGCATTGTAGGCCAGAAGATTTTCTTTGCGATGGATATAGTCTTGATCAGCGTTATGAATGCCGTTGTAGCGACCATATTCCGTGGCATGAATGGTGGCAATCAGGGGAATTTTAAAGGCATGCTTGAGGGCGATCGCCGCATCGCCGACGAGCCAATCATGGGCATGGATCAAATCAAAGGAACCTTCCGCCGCCATCAACTTGCCACCGTGCTGGCCCATGCGCTCATTCATGTTGCCAACCCAGTGGAAGAAGTGGTGACTCAGGGGCACCTTGACGCGATGCACTTGAATGCCTTCTACGACTTCGTAGTGAGGGGCATCGCCAAATTCGACGGTAATCAGATGAATCTCGTGTCCTAGCTGCACTAACTCTGGGTATAGCTCCGCCACATGGCGAGCAATTCCGCCCACAATTCGCGGGGGAAATTCCCAGGTGAGTACCAAGATTTTCATTGCTGTTCCGACGTCCCAACTCCGGGGTTTCTGTCCCTAACAACTCTACATAAATTCTGACAACTTTAGACAGGGATGGCTAACGGTAACTACGGAGTCAACCTGTTTCGCAGCGGACAGAATTTGCTCCAGTGCCGACAACCCCCCGACCGAGAAAATTCAGACTTCAGGGTCGATGGTATGATTGCGATGATACTGCTGCATAAAGGGGCAATTTTCAGTATGCCGCAAGCGCCTGTTTCTCCGGTGGTGCTAGTGATTTTAGATGGATGGGGATATCGAGAAGCCCTCGACGGCAATGCGATCGCCGCTGCCAAGACACCTGTGATGAATAGTCTCTGGGCAGCCTATCCTCATACCCTGATTCACACTTCTGGGAAAGCAGTGGGACTCCCAGAGGGACAGATGGGTAACTCTGAAGTCGGGCACCTGAATTTGGGAGCCGGACGGGTGGTGCCCCAGGAATTAGTTCGGATTTCAGATGCCGTTGAAGACGGTACCCTGCTGGAAAATTCAGCACTGGTGAAGGTCTGCCAAGAAATTCGTCACCGGGATGGCAAATTACACCTCGTGGGTTTGTGTTCAGAAGGCGGCGTTCATTCTCACTTCAGCCATTTGGTAGGACTGTTACAGTTAGCCAAGCACCAAGGTGTGCAAGAGGTCTGTATTCATGTGATTACCGACGGGCGTGATACGCCCCCCAGCGATGGGCACTTGATGCTGCAAATCCTTGAGCAAACCATGGCGAAATTGGGGATCGGACGGATTGTTACCCTTGGTGGCCGCTACTACAGCATGGATCGGGATCATCGTTGGGATCGGGTGCAACGGGCCTATGAGGTGATGACAGCGGATGGCCCCGGCGATGGGAGATCGGCCTTAGAGGTGTTACAAGCCTCCTATGCCGCAGGCATCAACGATGAGTTTGTGCTCCCCACTCGCATTGCCCCAGGGGCGATCGCCCCTGGGGATGGACTGATTTTCTATAACTTCCGTCCCGATCGGGCTCGCCAACTCACCCAGGCGCTGGTGGATCCAAATTTCCGAGGCTTTGAGCGTCCCCTGATTTCTCCTCTGACGATTGCCACCTTTACCCAGTACGATCCGGCCTTCCCCGTGTTGGTAGCCTTCGAGCCCCAAAATCTCAACAATATTCTGGGTGAAGTGATTGCCAACCAGGGATTGCACCAATTTCGCACTGCTGAAACCGAAAAATATGCCCATGTTACCTACTTTTTCAATGGCGGCTTAGAGGAACCCTTCCCCGGAGAAGATCGGGAGCTGGTCTCCAGTCCTATGGTCTCTACCTATGACCGGGCACCAGCCATGTCAGCCCAGGCGGTAACCGATGGAGCGATCGCGGCACTGGAGCGGGGCGTTTACTCCTTGGTGGTGATCAACTATGCCAATCCTGACATGGTGGGTCATACAGGGCAGATGGTGGCAACGGTTCAGGCCATCGAAACGGTGGATCAGTGCCTAGGACAATTACTAGCCAGCGTCGCCAAAGCAGGGGGGACGGCGCTGATCACCGCCGATCATGGCAATGCAGAATATATGCATGACCCGGAAGGCAATCCCTGGACTGCCCACACAACCAATCCGGTTCCCTTTATCCTGGTAGAAGGAGAGGGGCTGAAAATTCCTGGACATGGCACGAATGTGCAGCTTCGATCCGGTTGTTTGGCAGACATTGCCCCCACGATCCTGGAGATTCTCCGGTTACCTCAGCCGCCGGAAATGACGGGGCAGTCGTTGATCGAACCCGTCGAATTTGATGTCCGTCGCAACCGTACTCCGGTGCGGGTCGCCCTTTAATTCATTTTCACTGCTAAGGATTTTTATGGCTGTCGAGATTCTCAAAATTGTCTGGTTGGTCTCTGCCCTGGGTCTGACGATTCTGGTTTTACTCCACAGCCCCAAAGGTGATGGCATTGGCGCGATTGGTGGGCAGGCACAACTATTTACCAGCACGAAAAGTGCTGAAACAACCCTGAATCGGATCACCTGGACCCTGAGTGTGATGTTTATGGGGCTGACGATCATTTTGAGCGCCAACTGGCTCAGTCAATAGCATCAGGCTGGGGAGGTGTCTTCCTGTCCCATGAATCGATGCAAGGGACTGTGGCGGTTCGGGGTTAATATCGCCCTCGCGTTACTGATGTGCGGGGGAATTCTGCGCACAGCCCATCCGGGGACATTGCCGCTGTCCGTTACCCCAACTGATGACATCGTATTTCTGCGATCGCCTCAGACCCACCTTCGAGCATCGCCGTCGGGGTTGCAGGCTCAAACCCTGGGGGAAGGAACCGCGATTCCCAGTTCCCCCATCCCGCCCGAACAACTGCCGCTCCTGCAATCCCATCCCCTTTCCCCCTTCCCTGGCTCAGTGGCGCAACGATGGGGGCGATTACTGGGATCAACTTGTCACGCCAGAGGTGGGTGCCCTGGTTTGGTCAGAGTTTCCCATTCAGGTGTATGTGGAGCCACCGGGCAAACAACCCTCGGAGACTGCTTGGACTCAGGCAGTCTTGGCAGCGGTTCAGGAATGGCAACCCTACCTGCCCCTAGTGGTGGTCGATCAGTCGGAGAGCGCTGATATTGCCATCTGGCGGCGATCGCCCCCCTTGCGCCTCGCGCCTCGCCCTAGCCCTTCGGTGGCTCCGGTGATTGAGCGGGTGCGCTCGGCAGAAACCCGCTATGCCCTCTACCTGCAACAGGGGAGCGGTAGCGCCTCGGTGTTAATCCATCGTTGCGTCATCTATCTCAGCCCCAAACAAACCGCCTTTTATGTCCGAGCAGCGGCGCGCCATGAGTTGGGTCATGCCCTGGGAATTTGGGGGCACAGTCCCCAAGAGACAGATACCATGTATTTTGCCCAAGTTCGCAATCCGCCGACCATTTCGCAGCGGGATGTGAATACCCTGAAGCGCGTTTACGAGCAACCCACTCGCTTAGGGTGGCCGCTGCGAAATGGTAATTAAGCATACGCTGGTTTTGCCTATGCAAAGGATTTACGCTCGGCGATCGCTCGTCTGGGGGAACGACTGCCCGAGCAAACATGGGTAAACCTGCAACAAATTAAGGATCATCTGGAGTTGTATCAGCTTCAGCAGTTTCGAGTTGGGGAAATATTGAGATCGCACATCTTCCCAGAACTGCAACTCAGCACAGACAAGATTTTACAAACGGGCGATCGCTAACACAAGCTGGATTGAAAGATTATGCTAACCACAGAGAAGGCAGTTCCCCTTTCCTGAATAGCGGCTACTACGCTACTCCCGGTTCCTTTCGGGATACAGATGAATTTATCGTTAGTCTTGGACAGACTGGGCAATTTTGGCAAGCAATCGCAAGGCTTCATCCACCGCAGCCGAATCTGGAAAAACGGCTGCCACGTCTGGGTCGAGAATAATTACATTGCGCGATCGCTGATATGCCTCATAATACTTGCCCCGAACACCTCCTGAAAAATCATATTCAGGACGCATCTCATCATCAGTTTCCTGTTCAACCGTAGGGTCAATCTCCGAACTCATACCTTTTTCTCTCATTACGGGTTGCTAAATGCGCACTGATCAGGCGAATCTGCTCCTCTCTTTCAGTATGCAATACCACGACAAGACGCTCTAAATGAGAAATCCCGATCGTCACCAAGCGAAATTCACCGACCGAGTGGTCAGGATCGTTTTTGGTGATAGCCAGTGGATCACCAAAAACCGTCACCGCTTCCTCAAAAGACACCCCATGTTTCTGAAGATTGGAGCTTGCCTTGTTGGGATCGAGCCGAAATCAGAAGACTGCGCGAGGGTGCGTTAGAGTTTCAGGGAGTGATCGTTCAAGGGGTTGCCGGATGAAACTAATTTCCATTTGTGTTGGATTGCCACGGGAAGTGAGTTGGAAGGGAAGGCCGATCACAACGAGTATTTTTAAGCAGCCTGTGGCCGGACGGGTGATGATGCGATCGCTGAATCTAGCCGGTGATCAGCAGGCAGATTTAACGGTGCATGGCGGTACCGAGAAAGCGATTTACGCCTATCCCATGGAGCATTACGCTTATTGGCGGCAAGAGTTACCGGATCAAGAGTTGCCTTGGGGCGCGTTTGGCGAGAACCTGACGATCGAGGGCTTATCAGAAACGACGGTGAATATCGGCGATCGCTTTCGCATTGGCACCGCTGAAGTGATGGTGACGCAGCCCCGATTCCCTTGCTTCAAGCTCAATCTCAAGTTTGGGCGCGACGATATGGTTAAACGGTTTCTCAACAGTCGGTTGAGCGGTATCTACTTCTCGGTTGTGAAGGAGGGGGAAGTTGGCGCGGGGGATGAGATCGCACAGGTAAGCCGCGACGAAAACAATATCACCGTTGCCGACATTGTGAAAATCTATGTGCGTGAGGCGGATGACATTTTGGTGCACCGCGCCCTTCAGGTTCCAGCCTTAGCGACCGAATTGAAGACCTACTTCCAACAACAAATAAAATAACGGCATTAGGCTAGTGCCGCGTCAATACTAAGTGTCAACCACTGGATGGCAGCTCAACATTGTATCGAGGCTCGCCGCTCACTGAATCCTGGTCACGGGACACTCAGTGCATGTTAGCCTGGGTTTCTACGAACTCTTTCGAAAGTAATAGTGTCCTCCTCAAAAAAGTCCTGGGGATTCTATCTAGAGGATCTGGAGACCCCCATTGGTCGGGCGGTAAACCTGGCGATCGCGATTCTGGTGTTGCTGTCCTCGATCATTTTTGTCGCTGAAACCTATCCTCTGCAGCCAGCTGTCCGGAGGCAACTGGCAATGGTGGACTCTTTCTGTCTCTGTGTCTTTGCCATCGAATACGTGCTGCGACTCTGGTGTGCCGAGAATAGACTGCGCCACCTGTTTAATCTCTACTCGGTGCTCGACTTAATTGCGATTTTGCCGTTTTTGATCGGGTTTTTTTGATATCCGCTTTATCCGCGTCTTTCGCTGGTTTCGGATTCTCCGCCTTTTACGTTTCATCGAAGGGAGAACCATTTTTGGCTATGTCAGTCGGGAAGATAGCATCATTTTTGTCCGGATTTTATTCACCCTGTTTACAATTGTTTTTGTCTACTCCGGTCTGATTTACCAAGTTGAGCATCCCCATAATTCAGCGGAATTTAAGACCTTCCTGGATGCTTTTTATTTCTCCATCGCCACCATGACCACCGTGGGGTTTGGAGATGTGACACCGATTTCCGAGACCGGACGGTTATTAACCGTATTGATGATTATCACAGGGGTAGCGCTGATTCCCTGGCAGATTGGCGACCTGATCAAGCAATTTCTCAAGACTGCCAATCAACTCTCAATTCTCTGCCCCCAATGTAGTCATGCCTTGCACGATACGGATGCTAAGTTCTGCAAAGTCTGCGGCACCCAGTTACCGAAGCTGTAGGCGGCCAATCCGGTAGCAGGAGCCAAGATTTGACGATAGATTGGGTTTCTTAAGCGTGGCGCGATGGTCTCCGACCGGCCTTCGGCCATCGCCCGGAATTGATGTCGATTGATAGCTATGATGACTGCCGTCGGAACGCTGCCCTATAGTAATTGCATAGGAGTCTTAAGGATGGGGGAAGCAGTGTCAAACCAAATGCAGTGGGTGAATGCCCTATCGACACGCCCATCCTTAGAGGCAGCAGTTGCAGAGGTGGTAGAACGCACGACTCGACAGTTGCAGTCGGATGCAGATTTGGGGCTGGTCTTTATCTCTTCGGCTTTTGCCAGTGAATACTCGCGATTAATGCCGCTATTACAGGAGCGGTTGCGGGTTCCCACCCTGATTGGTTGTAGTGGGGGGGGTAGTGATCGGGATGGATGCCCAAGGGGTCACCCGAGAGGTAGAGGGAGAGTCAGCCCTCAGCTTAAGTCTGGCCTATCTCCCAGGGGTAAAGATCCACAGCTTTCACATCTCCGCTGAGGATCTGCCCGATCTGGATAGCCCTCCGGATGCCTGGACGGCCTTGATGGGAGTGCAACCCCAAGAACAGCCCCAGTTTATTCTGCTAGCCGATGCCTTCTCTGCGAAGGTGAATGATCTGCTCCAAGGCCTTGACTATGCCTATGCTGACACGGTGAAAGTGGGTGGACTGGCAAATTCTGGAGCAGCCAGCAGTACGGGACTGTTCTGCGATTATCGACTCTATCGGGAGGGAACCGTGGGGGTGGTACTCAGCGGCAACATTGTCCTAGATACGATTGTGGCTCAGGGTTGTCGTCCTGTTGGCCCCCTGTTCCGGGTGATTGAAGGGGAGCGAAATTTCCTCATGGGTCTTGAAGAAGAGCCAGATCTAGAGAACCTCAGTGCCAGTCGGTGTCCACAGCAAACCCCCCTGGAGGCGCTGCAAGGGATTATCCAAGATCTGAGTGAGGCCGACCGCACCTTGGCCCAACATTCTCTGTTTATTGGCATTGCTCGGGATGGGTTTAAACAGCACTTGGAGCAGGGAGATTTCTTGATTCGGAATTTGTTAGGAGTTGACCCCCGATCGGGGGTGATTGCCATTGGCGATCGCGTGCGATCGGGGCAACGGATTCGCTTCCATTTGCGTGATGCCCAGACCTCGGCGGAGGATCTGCAACTGTTGTTAAAGCGGTATCCAAAATCTGATCAGGGGCGATCTGCGACAGCCGGAGCCTTGATGTTTACTTGCCTCGGGCGCGGGGAGGGGCTTTACGGCCAACCCGACTTTGATTCCCAACTCTTTAGCCAGTACTTGCAACAGGTACCCCTAGGAGGATTTTTCTGTAATGGTGAAATTGGCCCAGTTGCTGGAAATACCTTTCTTCACGGTTACACCTCGGTCTTTGGCATTTGCCACCAGCCCTAAGGGCTGACCTGCCGGATCTCTCCCTGCCAGTCTTCCAGGACGCTGATAGGATTGAAGTACGAAGTACAAAGATGTTCATACTTGGACGAACAGCTCCATGACGATCGCAAATCTGCGTGACCTCTACCAACAAGTGATTCTGGAACACTATAAAAAACCCCGGCATCGCGGTACCACCAATCCCGTGCATCGCCACCAGCGGGGACATAATCCCTCCTGTGGAGACACGATTGAGTTGACACTGCAACTGAGTGAAGGGGGTGATCGGATCCAGGAGGTCAAATTTGAAGGCGAAGGGTGTGCGATCGCCATGGCTTCTGCGGATTTGATGGCGGAGGCATTGCGCGGTCGGGAGGTTCAAGAAGCCCTGGCCATGGTGCAGCAGTTTCAGAACATGATGAAGGGGCAGGCCGAATTTCCCAAGGAATTTCGCAAGTTAAATGTGATGCAGGGGGTGTCTCAGTTCCCGGTACGCATCAAATGTGCCACCTTGTCCTGGCATACGCTGAAAGCGGCACTGGAAACTGCCAATGGCAACCTCATGCCAGGGTTTATTAGCAACGAAACCGAGTGATTTATGTTAAGTACTGCTGAGTTTCTGACGGCCTCCCAATGGGTCGGCATTTTCACCCTGGTGTGTGCCACCCTGGCAGGCTTGGGATTTGTTCTCCAGTGGGGCATTCGCTTTCGTCTGGTAGGGGTCACAGGTTTTATGGGAGTGCTGACCGGGGGGCTATTTGCCCTGGGTTTGGTGCCGTTTACCCACCCCGCCATTCCCGGTGCAGTGCACTTCTCGGTGGTCTTTGATAATGGGGCGAACCAGGTGGTGATTGTGGTTCCCCCCACGATTACTGCCCCAGAACTTGAGGCAACCTTGCAACAGGCGGCGGGGGACTTACTATACAGCTATAGTCGCCTCAGCCCCACGGGTCAGACCATTCTCCTGCGAGCCCGCACGATTCTCCATCCTCAACCTGGTGTCTCTCAGCCTGTGTATCTGGGACAGGTACGCCGGGTTTTGGGTGCAGCTACAGATGACGCTAACCAGATTCAAATATTTGCCGATCAGTTCGCCCTGCTGCCCAAACCAGCAGCATCCCCTGCCACCTAATTCGGGAGCAATCTCAGGGGGAGATTCGTTTTTCCGGCTTTTTTTGTCTCTGTCTCAGAAGCCCAAGGGAAATCTGGGAAACAGCACCAACGTCACGGCAATTCGCGGCGAATCATCAGCTCACTACTGGAGCTGAAAAATTATAATAGGAACTCTACACTCCATGGTGTTCCCAGTGCTGATCCTGGGATGGTTTCTCTGCAATATCATTGCGCCCAGCTCTGTTCCCATGCCCAACCCCGTCTCGACTCCGGCATTGAACTCGGTAACCCCAATGCTGACCATCGCCCCGACTCAAGTTTTTCGAGGTTCCCTATCTCAAGCTGGTTCTGCGATTACCCGGTTGGGGCAGCGGCCCTTAGTGGTGGGGGGACAACGAACCCTAGGGGTGGTTCGTCCCCATTTACAATCGCTGCTCGCAGCCAATGCCCTTGATGGGGCTGAGGCCGATTATGGAGGGGAATGTACGGAAGCGGGATTCCTGGCTCTCAGACAGGCCGTTCTCACCCATGAGGCAGACTTCGTTATCGGTGTTGGGGGGGGGAAGGCGCTGGATGCAGCCAAGCTGTTAGCGGATCGGTGTCGGTTACCGATCGTTACCCTTCCTACCTCCCCTGCAACTTGTGCTGCTTGGACAGCGCTTTCCAATGTCTATTCCCCCCAGGGGGCGTTTTTATATGATGTCAGTTTGGCTCACTGCCCTGCCTTGTTAATCTTGGACTATGACCTGATTGCCACGGCTCCACAGCGATCGCTAGTAGCTGGGATTGGTGATGCCCTGGCAAAGTGGTACGAAGCTTCTGTCAGCAGTGGCGATTCCGATCAAGCTCTGGTAATTGCTGCTGTGCAGCAGGCGCGTGTCCTTCGAGATCTGCTGTTTCAGCAAGCTCCCATGGCTCTTGCAGACCCAGGGGGAGCAGTTTGGTGTCAAGTTGTGGAGGCAACGGTGTTGATGGCGGGGGTGATCGGTGGCTTAGGGGGTGCCCAATGCCGCACGGTGGCTGCCCATGCGGTGCACAATGGACTCACCCACCTGCCTGCCTGCCACCAGATGCTGCATGGGGAGAAAGTTGCCTACGGCATTCTGGTGCAACTGCGATTGGAAGAAATGTTGCAGGGTAGTCAACTCGCCCTGGCCGCCCGCCAACAGTTGTTGAAATTTTACCGTCACCTTCACCTGCCCTTACATCTGGAGGATCTGGGACTGGGGGAGAGCACTCTCCAGGAACTCCAAACCGTCGCCGCGATCGCCTGTAGCCCCCAGTCTGATATCCATCGGCTGCCCTTCGCCGTCACCCCAGAACAGTTGGTGGCTGCAATGGGGTCAACCCTGACCGTTCCAGGACAGGAGTCCGCCCTGAATCCCGTTACTGTTTCGGGTCCCCCTGGCAGTAAAGTATCTTAATACCCTGAGTTATTGTTGGCTACATCTTTCATGAACCTGGACTGGATTAACCCCCGCTGACCGCCTGAGAGACCTTCCCCCCTACGTCTTTGCTCGCCTGGATGAGCTGAAAGTCCAAGCTCGGGAACAAGGATTGGACATCATTGACCTCGGCATGGGCAATCCGGATGGAGCCACCCCCCAACCCGTCGTGGAAGCAGCGATCGCAGCGATTCAGAATCCAGCGAACCACGGCTATCCTCCCTTTATGGGCACTGCCAGCTTTCGGCACTCGATTACCGCCTGGTATCAGCATCGCTACGGTGTTGCCCTCGATCCTGAGGGAGAAGCTTTGCCATTGCTAGGGTCTAAGGAAGGGCTGACCCATCTCGCTCTTGCCTACGTGAATCCAGGGGATCTGGTTTTAGTCCCCAGTCCTGCCTATCCCGCCCACTTTCGGGGGCCAATGATTGCAGGAGCCAGAATTCACAACCTGATCCTGAAGCCGGAAAACGACTGGCTCATTGATCTGGCAGCCATCCCAGACGCTGTTGCCGAAGCCGCCAAAATTCTCTACTTTAACTATCCCAGTAATCCCACCGCTGCAACGGCCCCCCGGGGAGTTTTTCCAGGAGATTGTCGCCTTTGCCCACAAGTACGAGATTCTGTTGGTTCATGACCTCTGCTATGCCGAATTGGCCTTTGATGGCTATCAACCGACTAGCTTGCTAGAAATTCCAGGGGCGAAAGAGATTGGGGTCGAATTCCACACCCTTTCCAAAACCTATAATATGGCCGGCTGGCGGGTGGGATTCGCCGTCGGCAACCACCAAATCCTCCGGGGATTACGGACGCTGAAAACCAACTTGGACTACGGAATTTTTGCCGCCCTGCAAACGGCGGCAGAGACTGCCCTGCAACTCCCGGATATCTATCTCCATGAGGTTCAAGCCCGATACCGTAGCCGTCGAGACTTTCTGATTGCAGGGCTAGCAGAACTGGGGTGGACGGTGCCTAAACCCTTGGCAACCATGTACCTTTGGGTACCCTGTCCCCCTGGAAGCACCTCCACGGATTTTGCCCTCTCAGTGTTGGAGCAAACCGGAGTCGTGGTCACCCCTGGGAATGCCTTTGGGGTCGCCGGAGAAGGGTATGTCCGCATCAGTTTAATTGCGGAATGCGATCGCCTGGGGGAAGTCCTACGCCGCTTTAAACAGGCTAGTATTTGCTATTAGTCCGAAATCGTGGCTGTGGAAAAGTCATCAAGAGGGATGCTGTTAGCGCAGGGCTGAAACAGATACGATCCAAGGTCAGATGTTTCCCCTAGAGCACCTGGTTATAATTAGCAGTATTTCGCTGAGTAGTCTGGTTAGTATCCTGTCCTTTCTCCCCAGCATCCCACAAACGTCACAATGGATATTGCCTTTCAGCTTGCCCTGATTAGCGGTCTGGTGCTAGTCAATGGTTTCTTTGCCGCCGCAGAAATTGCGTTGGTTTCTGTGAGCGATGTCCGGATGAGATCTCTCGCTGAACGGGGCAGCAAACAGGCGCGACTGGTACTCAAGGTCACGGAGGATAGCACCCGCTTCCTGGCTACGATTCAAGTGGGCATCACCCTGGCGGGCTTCCTAACATCGGCAACCGCCGCCACAGAACTAGCAGGCCCTTTAGAGCGAACCCTCAAGCCCTTCATCGGGAAAGTGGCGGAACCGATTGCCCTCGTGGGTGTAACCGTGATCTTTGCCCTGATTACCTTAGTGGTGGGGGAACTGGTTCCCAAAAAGCTAGCGTTGCGACACTCGGAAGCCTTTGCCCTGATTGCGATTGCCCCCATTCACTGGCTAGGGCGGGTCATTAACCCGATGGTGAAATCCCTCAGTGAGATCACCAACCTGATCTTGCGCGTCACCGGCAATCCCGTGGGAGACGCGGAAGAACACATCAGCGTCGAAGAAGTGAAAGCCATGGTCGATGCTGCCCGTACTGGGGGAGCAGTGGGCGAACAAGAGCGGCGAATCATCTATGGGGCGGTGGAGCTGAGCAATATTACGGCACGGGCGATTATGGTACCCCGGGTCGAGATTCAGTACTTAAAGGCATCCACAACCTTAGAAGAGGCTTACCAGATTGTTTCTGAGAATGCCCATACTCGCCTGCCCGTCTGCGATGAGGATCTGGATAATCTTTTAGGGATTCTGCACGTTAAGGATTTGATTCGTCCTTTACCCGGATTGATGCAAAATCCTCCCAGTCTCCGGGAATTACTCCGTCCGGCTTCTTATGTGCCTGAAGGTCAACCCGCCACCGATCTGTTGCGCCACATGAAGAAAAATCGTCTGCACATGATGATCGTGCGTGATGAGTTTGGCGGCACCGCTGGCCTGGTCACCCTAGAAGATGTGCTGGAGGAGATTGTTGGCGAAATTCGCGATGAATATGATGCCGAAGAAGAGCGCGAATTTCGTCACCTGAGTGATCACGAAGCCAGTTTTTAAGATTCGAGCTAGTATTGCTACTGTCAATAATGAATTAGACATTCATCTTCCCCGTGACGAAGCGGCAACCCTGGCAGGGCTGTTTCTGGAAGAACTGGATCGCCCCCCCGTCGCTGGGGACTATCTCGCCGTCGATAATATTCTGCTGACGGTTTTAGAAGATGGCCAGCGGGTGCGGGTCAGATCTAAGTAGGCTTAGGCCATGGACGCTGACTGAGTTATTGCGGCTGAGTGGATGAGGATGGTGCGATCGCATCCCAGGCAACCTCCCAGCATTGGCCTGTGACCGTCTGGTTTTTACTTGTAAGTCCAGCACTTGATTTTATCCATCAAGGCGGGTGCCCCCCTGGGCTATAAAATCCAGCAGAATTTGTTGATGGGGCTTTGCCAACGGTTTAACGCCCCCTGCTCGGTCGGAGTAGCGATCGCCCCGCTGGATATCCTCCGGGGTAAACAGTCCCAAGTCCCATCCCTCCTGGAGGGTTAAGACCGTCGGTTCAACGGTGAGGGGCACGGCAAAGACATGGCGTAATACCCCCGGATCGGGATAGTAGCCGAAGAGTTCCGCCTGGGGTAACTGATAGCCAATCTCTTCTAGTAGTTCCCGCTCCAGTGCCGCTTCTGGAGTTTCTTGGGGTTCAATGTGGCCGCCTAAAAAAACCCCAATGAGCTGGATAGAGAATGCCGGGAATATCATCCCGGAGCTGGAGAAGAAACTGGCCGGGGCGATAGAGAATCGCGATGGCTACTTGGACAGGCACAACGCTCACCGTGAAGCTGACTTCTTGCATGCATCTCCCCTGATCAGGACACAGCACTTCAACCTAGCGTATCGGCATATCCGGATCAACGACGAGACTCCTTGGGAACCGGAGCAGGCGTTGTTGACGGTGAGGGACTTAAGGGGGAGGGGGAGGCTTCTTGGAGCTCGACATATACTTCACCCCACTCTTGACCCTCGACTACCGCACCCTGGTAACGAACGGTTCCCTGAACGGTGACTTCTGTCCCCAGCGTCAGTATGGTTTTGGGGGCGAAGACCCAAATGCTCCCGGTTTGATCTCGCAATTCATAAACATGTCCACTGAGCAGGGGCACTTGCCGCTCTACCTGCCCCCGCAGATAGACGGGGCTATCGGTTTGGGGCTGTTGTTGAAGGTCATGGATGGGGGTGAGGGTGCCCCCTGCACTGAGGAGAGGAATCCCGGATTGAGCCAAGCGATCGCAACTAAACCCACTGAGTAGCAGCAAGGCAGTGAGCAATTGTACTCGTCCAACCTGGAGCAAGAGTTGCTTCAGGGTCATATTGCTTCCCCTAACCTGTGGATAATCATGAAATCATCGGTAATCTTGTCTCACAGGATAGGCGAAATCTGAGAAACTAGCATTAAGGGAAGTATCCTTTCCATGCTGGCTGGGAGAGGCAAAGGTGATTGTGAAGAAAAGTTGCCCTGGATTGCTAGCAACACCGACAGAGATTCTTTCAACCTGGATGATGCAGATGGAATGTTGAAATCTTCTGGATATCTGGCCTGCGACCCTACCCCTTGCTGCTCACTCTTGTAAATCAATGTCTGTACCTACGGCTCAACTTCTTGATGGTAAATTGCTAGCCCAGCAGCTTCAGCAGGAGCTGAAGGGACAGATTCAAGTTTTACAGCCGACTGCCGACCGACCGCCGGGACTGGCGGTATTAATGGTTGGGGATCATCCAGCCAGTGCTGCCTATGTCCGCAATAAAGAACGAGCCTGTGCTGCCGTTGGCATCGCTTCCTTTGGACGGCACTATCCAGCAATGACCAGTCAGGCCGAACTGGCCGCGGACATTCAGGCATTGAATCAAGATGCGTGCGTGGATGGCATTTTGGTGCAGCTCCCCCTCCCAGAACACCTGGATGCAATTCCCCTCCTCCATCAAATTGATCCTGCTAAAGATGCCGATGGGTTGCATCCTGAAAATCTCGGACGACTGGTGCGAGGTGAGCCAGGATTACGCAGTTGTACCCCCGCTCGGGGTGATGCGATTACTTCAGGCCTACGGCATTGATCCCAGCGGCCAGCATGCCGTTGTCATTGGCCGCAGCATTTTGGTCGGCAAGCCGATCGCCCTGATGTTGCTAGAAGCAGATGCGACGGTTACCATTGCCCACTCTCGTACCCCAAACTTGTCGGCGATCGCCCGCAGTGCCGACATTTTAATTGTGGCGGTGGGTCGCCCAGAATTGGTGACCGCAGACATGGTCAAGCCTGGAGCCGTGGTCATTGATGTGGGCATCAATCGGGTCACCGATCCCACCGGGCAGGGGCGATTGGTGGGAGATGTGGACTTTGAGTCCGTAGGACAGGTTGCCCAGTTTCTGACGCCAGTTCCAGGGGGGATTGGCCCCATGACCGTAACCATGCTGTTGCACAATACAGTATGGAGCTATAGTCAGCGCTTGAAGGATCGAGCGTTACCTCTGTTGAGAGGCTAACAAACAGGAGGGATCAAGGCATGGTTTTTACAAACGACATCCATTTACCTAAACAGGGCTCTGATTTTGATTTCTTCGGCTATTTAGCAGAGCGACAAACTCGGGTGGAAGCCGCACTGGATGGGGCCCTGCCGGTGATTTATCCTGAGAAGATTTATGAAGCCATGCGCTATTCGCTGTTGGCTGGTGGCAAACGGCTACGGCCCATTCTCTGCATCGCCACCTGTGAACTGCTGGGGGGCACTCTGGAAATGGCCATGCCCACGGCCTGCTCCCTGGAAATGATCCATACCATGTCGCTGATCCATGACGACCTACCGGCGATGGATAATGACGACTTTCGCCGAGGAAAACTTACCAACCATAAGGTGTTTGGTGAAGACATTGCGATTCTAGCGGGGGATGGACTGCTCGCCTATGCCTTTGAATTTATTGTCACCCAGACCAAGAGTGTACCAGCCGATCGCCTATTGCAAGTGATTGCTCGCCTAGGCCGGGCGGTGGGGGCCAGCGGACTGGTGGGGGGGCAGGTGATGGATCTGGATGCCGAGGGGCAGCCCAATATCTCTCTGGATACCCTCAACTTCATCCACACCCATAAAACGGGTGCTCTCCTCGAAGCTTGCGTCGTCTGTGGGGGGATGTTAGCAGGAGCCACCGCCAAGGAAGTGCAGCATTTATCCCGCTATGCCCAAAATATTGGACTGGCATTTCAGATTATTGACGATATCTTAGATATCACCGCTACTCGCGATATTCTTGGCAAGACTGCCGGGAAAGATCTCCAGGCTCAGAAGGCAACCTATCCCAGCATTTGGGGGTTGGAAGAATCCCAGCGCCATGCCCAACAATTGGTGATCAATGCCAAGGCAGAGCTAGCTATTTTTGGGGAACAGGCCCATCCACTGATCGCGATCGCAGACTACATTACCAGTCGTCGCCACTAGAGGTTTTCCATGATGCAGGACGTGAGTACAATTCTCCACAACCGGATCCTGCTGGTTGCATTGATTGCTTGTCTGATTGCCCAGGTTTCTAAATTGTTCGTCGAGTTAGTTCGCGATCGCAAGATCAGCTTCCGGAGTCTGGTGGAAACTGGGGGGATGCCAAGTTCCCACTCAGCATTAGTGGCTGCCTTGGCAACCGAGGTGGGGCAGATCGATGGCTGGGAAAGTACTGAATTTGCGATCGCCGCGTTGTTTGCCCTGATTGTCATGTACGATGCCGCTGGGGTGCGGCAAGCAGCTGGGAAGCAGGCACGGATTTTGAATCAAATTATTGATGAAGTTTTTTCAAGGTAATCATCAATTTAATGAAGCCCGACTCAAAGAACTTCTAGGACATACCCCCGTGCAAGTCATTGTCGGGCTGTTGTTGGGAATTGGCGTCTCTTGGGTGGCAGAGATTCTGTATTAGTTTTCCTGTTGCCTAGACCCTGACTGACCACGGGTTAAGCTGTACTATACTTGTAGTATTCGTAATGTATCAGAAGATGGCGAGGCACCATGAGACTAAAAAAACATGAAAGCCCCCGACGACGGGGGAGAAATACGAAGGGTAAGCTCGCTGCTGCGAGAGCTAGACAATTGAAGAAACGATCTCGCCTGCTCCACCAGCAACTACTGGAGCCTCAAATTCCCCACACTGACAAAAACGCCCCCAATTCGGAGGCGTTTTTTATTAGGGATGAATTGCTGATTTACAGCTGGGGCAGGAAAGGCTCGTTTTTCAGGAACATGGGCATACTCGGCAACAATCTGCCGGAACTCTTCCCCATCAATGGTTTCCTTCTCAATCAGCAGATCGACGAGGCGATCCATCACCACCCGATGCTCCCGCATCAGTTGCAAGGCTCGCTCATAGCAATGGAGGACAATGGTGCGGACTTGGTTATCAATCCGGGCGGCAATTTCTTCAGAGTATTCTGAGCGGGTCATCAAATCCCGTCCCAAAAACACCTCGCTGGTTTGACCTTCCAGAGACAGGGGCCCCAAGTCGGACATCCCAAAGCGGGTGACCATTTGACGGGCCATGGAGGTCACCTGTTGCAGATCGTTACCGGCTCCAGTCGTGACTTCGGCATCCCCAAAAACCACATCTTCTGCTGCCCGACCCCCCAGGGCTCCGGTGATCCGAGCCAGAATCTGAGCCCGAGAGATCAGGCCCTGCTCTTCTGAGGGGGCGAACCAGGTTAGTCCCCGAGCCTGCCCTCGGGGAACCAGTGTCACCTTTTGCACCGGGTCGTGATCCTTGACTAAGGTACCGACAATGGCGTGACCAATTTCGTGGTAGGCAATCAACCGCTTGCTCTTGCTATCGACCAGGGGAGTGCCTTCCATTCCTGCCACCACCCGATCAACAGCATCATCAACTTCTAGCATCGTGATCGCGTCTTTACGCCGCCGGGCGGTGAGAATTGCTGCTTCATTCAACAGGTTGGCGAGGTCAGCGCCAGAAAATCCAGGGGTACGGCGGGCGATCGCCTCTAGGGAAACGCTCTCCGCTAACTTTTTATTACGGGCATGGACTTCCAGCACCTTCAGACGACCCTTGACATCGGGGACATCCACCGTCACTTGGCGGTCAAACCGCCCCGGACGCAACAGGGCGGAGTCGAGAACATCAGGGCGGTTGGTGGCCGCGATGACAATAATGCCCGTATTGCCCTCGAACCCATCCATCTCCGTCAGCAGTTGGTTTAGAGTTTGCTCCCGTTCATCGTTACCGCCGCCAATGCCGGCACCCCGTTGCCGACCGACGGCATCAATTTCATCAATAAAAACAATGCAGGGTGCATTTTCCTTCGCCTTTTTGAACAGATCCCGCACCCGTGAAGCTCCGACCCCAACAAACATCTCGACAAATTCTGAACCCGAGATGCTAAAAAAGGGAACCCCTGCTTCCCCGGCGATCGCCTTTGCCAGCAAGGTCTTACCCGTACCTGGAGGCCCGACTAACAGCACCCCCTTGGGAATCCGGGCACCTACGGCGGTAAATCGTTCGGGTTTCTTCAAGAAGGTAACGACTTCCTGAAGTTCTTCCTTGGCTTCCTCAATGCCCGCCACATCATCAAACATAACGCCGGTCTTGGCTTCCATCATGAACCGAGCTTTGGACTTACCAAAACTCATAGCCTGCCCTGGGCCCCCCGGCACATTGCCAGAGCGACGGAACAGTAGGAACAGTCCAGACAACAGCAGTACGGGAAAGATTAAATTACCTAAAAAGCCCCAGATTGCCCCATCGTTACGGGGAGGATGGGAATCAAAGCTGATCTTGGCATCTCGCAGTTTCGAAATCAACTCCGGAGCAGCGATGGGTAAGTCCACCCGCAGTCGTTGAACGCGATCGCTTAATTCTGGATCGATGGCCTCGACAATTGCAGTCCGACCATTGTCATAGAGGTCAACGCTGGTGACCCGGTTGGCATCCAGATATTCCAGAAACCGCCCATAGGTCATGCGGGTGCTGGCGGTGTTTCTCCCCGTATTTACAGCAGCGGGGGCAAAGGCTCCCTGCCAAACAAACAATCCGATTACCAGCAGCGGTAACGCCCATAGGAGTGCGGTTTTCCAGGAAAATTTCATACGCTGATCACCTTTAGCAACAGTATAGATAAGTGCTTCTATCGAGATTTTGAATGGGCTGAGTCAAGGACTCGGCGGCCAGGGAGCCGATATCGCCGATATTGAGAATGAGAAGAAATCTTAATCAAATGTAACCTGGCGATCGCAGGCAGGGCAACTGTCCACTACTGCTCTTGCATTAACCGCAGATAGTTTCGTTGCAGTTGTAAGTGACTGGCTGCCATGCGCTCAGAAATTTCTTTCTCAACATTGCTCACCTGTTGCCAAAACTCGGCAGAACGTCGGGCTGCTAAAACTTCCCGCCAGAGCACTTCCAGCAGTTCAGCTACCCTGGGGGTATCGGTGCCTAACTGTTGCTGGAGTTGCTTAAAGGCTATGCTCGCTTGGGAATGTTGGGAGACCTCCTGAGCAAGGGACAAACAGGTTTGTAACTGAGCCATGTCGTCCAGGGTTACGGTCTGGGTCATAATTTAGGGGTGTCCAGTTGGCTTAAAGACGATAATTAAGATTTATTAAGTCTTTTAACCATTCTATAACGAAAACAGGCGAGTTGAGAGTGATGGTCAAACAGCGGGTTCTTTCTGGCGTGCAACCCACCGGCAATTTACATTTGGGTAACTATCTAGGAGCGATTCGCAACTGGGTAGACGGGCAGAGCCAGTATGAGAATTTTTTCTGTGTGGTTGATCTGCACGCCATCACCGTTCCCCATAATCCCGCCACCCTCCGGGAGGATACCTACGCGATCGCGGCTCTGTACCTGGCCTGTGGCATCGACTTGAGCCACGCCACTATTTTTGTCCAATCCCACATCCCCGCTCATTGTGAGTTGACTTGGCTGTTTAACTGCATTACTCCCTTGAACTGGTTGGATGACATGATTCAGTTCAAAGAAAAGGCGACTAAACAGGGGGAGAATGTCAGCATCGGTCTCCTCGACTATCCGGTGTTAATGGCAGCGGATATCTTGCTATACCAGGCAGATAAGGTTCCTGTCGGGGAGGATCAGAAGCAGCACTTAGAGTTGACACGGGATATTGCGGTGCGGTTTAACCACCAATTTGGTCAGGGAGAGAAAATTCTCAAACTACCTGAGCCGATGATTCGTCCCGAGGGAGCAAGGGTGATGAGTCTGGCGGATGGTACCCGCAAAATGTCGAAGTCAGACCCCTCCGATCTCAGCCGCATTAACTTATTAGACTCCCCTGAACAAATTCAGAAAAAGATCAAAAGCTGTAAAACCGACTCCATTCGGGGGCTGGCCTTTAGCAGTCTCGATCGCCCGGAATGCCATAACTTGCTCACCCTCTATATGATTCTCTCGGGTCAAAGCAAAGAAGCGGTAGCGGCCGCCTGTCAGGACATGGGTTGGGGGCAATTTAAACCCCTGCTCACCGAGGTAGTAATTTCAGCTCTCAAACCCATTCAAGACCAGTATCAGGCAGTGATGGCCGACAAGGGCTATCTCAACACGGTGTTACGCCAAGGCCAGGAAAAAGCGGGGGCGATCGCCCACCAAACCCTGACGGCGGTAAAGCAAGCCATGGGCTATGCCTTACCACTCTGAGGTAAGCCCTCATTTGCCGCTGTTCCTGACTCTCCATCCCCTTGTAAGACGCTGCTGGCATGACCTCTGTTTTTCGTTCGGCTGCTGAGGCAGGCGAGTTCTTAATTACCGCTGAAGTTGCCCCCCCGAAGGGAGGCGATCCAGCCCATATGCTGGCAATGGCAGAGATCCTGAAGGGACGAGTCCACGCCATTAACCTCACCGACGGCAGTCGGGCGGTGCTGCGGATGTCCCCCGTCGCTGCCTCAGTGATTTTGCTCCTCCACGGCATCGAGCCGATTTGTCAGCTTGCCTGCCGCGATCGCAACCGTATTGGCCTCCAGGCTGATCTCATGGGTGCCCATGCCCTAGGCATCCGCAACATCCTGGCGCTGACGGGGGATCCGGTGAAAGTGGGGGATCACCCCGATGCCCGGAGTGTGTTTGACATGGAATCCGTACGGCTGCTGAAACTAATTGGTAAACTCAACCAGGGGTTTGACTGGAATGATCGGCCCTTAACCGATGGTGTTACCGATCTATTTGTCGGGGCGGCGGTTGACCCCCAACTGAGTAGCTGGTCTGGACTGCAACGCCGATTTGAGCACAAGTTAGCCGCAGGGGCCCAGTTTTTCCAGAGCCAGTTAATCTGTGATTTTGAGCGACTGGAAAAATTTATGAGCCAGATTGCGGCGGGGTGTAATAAACCCATCCTGGCAGGGATTTTTCTCTTGAAGTCGGCCAAAAATGCTCAGTTTATCAACCGCTGCGTCCCAGGGGTGCAGATTCCCCAATCCATCATTGACCGCCTCGATCGGGCAGAGAATCCCCTACAAGAGGGAGTGGCGATCGCGGCAGAACAAGTATGCCTCGCCCGAGAACTCTGTCAGGGTGTGCATATGATGGCGGTCAAACGAGAAGATTTAATCCCTCAAATTCTCGACAAAGCGGGAATTCACCCCTTAAATGCACCTTAATTGTCTGCCAAGATTGTTTTAATGGGCTGAAACCCTTCACATACCCACTCCCTAGAACCGTGACGGATGATTTGAAGCCATCTGAAGTACTCACCGTTCGATACGATCAAGGCCGCTAATGCCAATATCAAGAGTGAATGCTTCTACCAATCTTGAATGAAGCTGAGCATCGTCGTGAGCTTGAAAGCTTTACTCCGCGGGGCTTTTCTTAAAACAGGAGGAGCCTATTCTATTCTCATACACCAGACACTGATGCACTTCAGATTTGAACTAGCGCTTGATAAGTTGCGTTATTTGCAACTGGAATTAAGCCATCGCTGCTCGATCATTCACTGGAGCTTTGACCTACTGCCAGAGAGGCTTGTCTAATCGATTATTAAGTTTTTATATCGGGATTCAACACTTCTGGTTCACGTTGACTATCCACTGTCCTCCCCTCGAGCCTCCAACCCAAGATGGGGAGTGCTAGGTTAAAGGTCGTACTATCCCCAGGCAACCGTGAAAAAGCGGGTCACCCTCATCTTCCCTAAGCGTTCGATCCAGATGCCAGTCACCTACCGCCTGGCAAAGGATTTTAATGTCGCGGCCAATATTATTCGTGCCCAGGTTGCTCCCAATCAAATTGGCAAATTGGTGGTAGAGCTATCCGGTGATATCGATCAATTAGAGGCGGCTATTGAATGGATGCGGATGCAGGATATTGGTGTTTCCCTCACCAGCCGCGAACTGGTGATCAACGAACAAGCCTGCGTCCATTGCGGTCTCTGTACCGGAGTTTGTCCAACCGAGGCTCTGACCCTAGACCCTCAAAGCTTTCAACTCACCTTTACGAGATCGCGATGCATTGTCTGTGAGCAATGCATTCCCACCTGTCCCGTGCAGGCTATTTCCACCAATCTTTAGCTGGGTAGATGCAGCATTTACGGAGCAGCGGTACAGGCTACTTATTTTTCCCCCAGGAACCTGCAAATTTCTGCATAAAAGACATGACTCGCTTCGTCAGGGGCATAGAAGGGTCAGCCTTTTCCAGCTTCACGGGCGGTTCTCCCTTCATGCCTACCACCTCATACACCTGTAAACCAGATCGACTACCGGAAATAGCGATCGTCTGATGCCGATTCACCGCTGCCTCAGCCTGAATTTGGGCATAGGCCGCTTCCGACACCAGTAGCTGACTGCCCACTTCCCGATTCGCCGCTTCAATCCGACTGACCAGGTTTACCGCATTTCCCGCCGCCGTAATCAGAGAAGGCCGACTTGGGTCCACAGGGACGATCACCGCAGGCCCGTAGTGAACCCCCAGGGTCAGTTGCAGCGGCTGATAGGACAGTTGCTTCAGATAGTCGTTCAACTCGCGGATCGCCCGTAGCATCTCTAACCCAGACCAGACTGCCCGTTGGACAGGTTGATCCGTGTCCTCCAGCCCAAAGATAGCCAAACACCAGATGCCCATGTAGTTGTTGATCACCCCACCATAGCGATTGACCACCTGGTTCATGCTGTGGAAATAACGACTGAGAATATAGATCATGTCGTAGGGAAAATTCACCTCGTCAAAGTTTGTGGCACCGCGAATCGAGGCAAACAAGACGGCAACAGTTTTCTGAGTGCCGATTGACCCTGTAGAAAGTTGAGCATCAACAATATCAATGTCCTCGTTGTCGATCACCATGCGGCGGATGGAGACATCCCCCGTCACCCTGGTCTGACAGGCCAAGCGGATGTGGAAAGGAAACTCGAGCTTGCGAGCCAGGGTGCGTTCCGCTGTAGTTGTGGGACTGCAATTTTCAATCCCTTTGAGAATCATTACCCGACAGGTGGAACAGTAGGCATGGCCGCCACAGACATGAGTGTGGGGGATATCAGCGTTTAAGAGCGCCTCGAGAATGGTTTCCGAGGGATCAATCTCCACAGAGCGCTGATCGGGAAGGCTGTGAATGTTTGCCATGGGTTTGCCAAGAGGTGAGGTACTGAGCAGGTGTACAGTATGGCTTGCCCCTGAAGGTTCCAAACCATCCCACTCAAGGATTGCTAGCGACTACCAGTAAACTCTATCCCTTCTAGGCTTGTGTGAAAATTTGCTGAGAATCAAGATAGATACAATTAAAAATTTCTCTGGATTCTGGGGCATGGCAGTTCTGGTTGGGGTATTTATCCCTGCATCTGTTGGGGGTTCGGGGATTGGGTATGCTAGGGTTGGTAGTCCAATTCAGGCACCGTTTCCATGAACTCTTCTCTGCACCACAGGCTATCCCCGTCGTTACAAGTAGCGCTGGCGAAACGGCAGCGAGAGACGGGGCAGTCCATAGAGGAGATTGTTGAAGCAGCTCTGGGTCAGTATCTAGAGGTGGATGAGGAGACGATTTTTCAGACCTCCACCATTAGTGCTTTGGTCGAGGGGGTCAATAAAGGGGACTTGACCGTCGGCGAATTGGTCACCCATGGAAATTTTGGCCTCGGAACCTTTGATGATTTAGATGGGGAAATGGTGTTGCTGGATGGTGAAGTGCTGCAATTAAAATCCGATGGTCAGGCCTATGCCGTGGCTGAGTCGGCCAAGACACCTTTTGCCACCGTCACCTTCTGGGAAGCCGATCGCACCGTCGTCCTGAACCAGCCCTTAGACTACTCGCAACTACAAGCTTACCTAGATACCCTGCTGCCCTCCGATAATATTTTCTATGCCATTAAAGTTGAGGGCAGCTTTGAGTTCGTCAAAACCCGTAGCGTTGCTCGACAGGTCGAACAAACCCGGTTGATTGACGCCACGGCTCAACAGCCCGTGTTTGAGTTTCACCAGGTTCAGGGAACCTTGGTGGGCTTCTGGACACCTACTTATATGCAAACGGTGAATGTCCCTGGCTATCATTTCCACTTTCTCACCCAGGATCGTCGCCAGGGAGGGCATCTCTTAGACTGCCGCATTGGCCAGGTCACGATTGGCATTGATGACACCCCCCAAATGCGGATGGCTCTGCCCAACACTAGCGACTTTTTGGCGGCAGACCTTTCTAAGGATACCCGAGAGGAATTACATCAGTCTGAAAAATGAACCCCAAGGAATATTTGCTATCTAGCTGCTTTATCGCTATACTTAAAAAGCCGACGCGGGGTAGAGCAGTCCGGTAGCTCGTCGGGCTCATAACCCGAAGGTCCATGGTTCAAATCCATGCCCCGCCACCACTCAAAAAATCAGATCCCTGTTGTCTTTTTTGGCTTCAGGGATTTTTGCTGTTAGGGTATTTTGGAGGGTCAGCGTTGCGGATTAATACATCCGGCTTAAGACATAGTCCGCAATATCGATCAGGGCTTGACGAGCTTCAGAAGCGGGTAAATTACTTAAACATTCAATGGCGGCCTTGCTGTGCTGGGCTGCAAGTTCCCGAGAACGACTGATTCCCCTGCTTTCTAGTATGAGGGCGATCGCCTCCTCTAGATCCCCGGTTTGGGCAAACTCACGCTCAATCAATTTTTCGAGGTAGGGCTTTTCTTCCAGTGCCAAGAGCACTGGGGCGGTAAGATTGCCACTTTTTAAATCAGACCCAGCTGGCTTCCCCAACACTTCATCGGAAGCAGTGAAGTCTAAGATGTCATCGACGATCTGAAAGGCTAAGCCCAAATGCCGCCCGTAGTGGTAGAGATCCTCGGCAAGTTGGCTGGAAACTCGACTCAGGAGTCCTGCTGACTTAGAGCTGTTGGCAATCAGAGAGGCGGTTTTACAATAACTCTTTTCTAAGTAAGCGTCCATTGACAAACTGGTATCAAAGCGGTTAAGCCCTTGTTGGATCTCACCTTCGGCTAGATCCATAATCACGCGGGAGAGCAACTTCACAACTTCTAAGTTATCCAGGTTTGCCAGGTACCAAGAAGACTGGGCAAATAGAAAATCCCCTGCCAGCACTGCCACCCGTGTATTAAAGCGACTGTGAACAGTGGGTACCCCCCGTCTGACCTCTGATTCGTCCAGAACATCATCATGCACGAGACTGGCGGTGTGGATCATTTCGGTAATCTCAGCTAGGCGGCGATGATAGGAGCTCAACGCTTGATGCGGCATCGTTGCCCGAGCAGCCAGTAGCACAATTGCTGGTCTTAACCGCTTTCCTCCCGCTCCAAACAAATATTCGGCAGCAGCAAAGAGAATCGGGTGACGCGCACTGACCAGATTCTTAAGATTCTCTGTCATCAGCTCGAGGTCTGCTTCAACAGAGGCAAAGAGGGAGGTAACTGAGGTCATGGATAGGCCGGCAGGGCATTAGGTTACGAAAATTTACATAATCTGTCCCTATTTTAAGCGAAGCCTTCAGCTTGTGAACGGGTACTGTGGGTTTCTGTCCATGGGAATCTTGCCGATAGTGTTACAAGCCAGAGGGGCGATCGCACCCTAGGGTTTAACCAGATTACGTTTTTCCCGTCCCCTGTGGATCGAAATTCGTCATGATTTTCCCCTGGATGCTGGGTAGAACAATCAATCGCACTGCCAGCTGGGATGGTCAAAGACCGGCTTTTGGAGATCGCCGATGTTAGTCTATGGACTCAGCAACTGCTGTCTGCAAGGCAAGTTCACGCAGAGATACCCCTTCAACAACTGGGGTGCAGCCCAGCCATTGGGTTGACAGATGGGCAAATTGTTGGGGGCAACCACTGACATAAAATCGGGTCGGAAACGCTGCCCGATTATTCCGCAGCCCCAGTAGTTCTAATTCCCGAGCCGCCGCTGCTACTAAGTGGACGGCAGGATCAATAAACTTTACCTGACGGGGCAGAATGGTTCTGAGGATCGGTTCTAGATGCGGATAGTGGGTACAGCCATAGATTAAGGTGTCAATCTGCTGCTCCATTAAGGGAGTTAAATAGGATCTCGCGACTTCATAGGCACGGGGAGTGTGAATTAGATTTTGTTCCACCAGGGGGACAAACTCGGGACAGCCTACCTGCCAAACTGATCTCCCTGGATCAATTTCTTGAATCGCCTGAGGGTAAGCTTCACTCGCAACCGTGGCCGGAGTCGCAATCACCCCAATGCGCTGCCCTCGCTGCACCGCTGCTTTCGCCCCTGGCAAGATCAATCCGAGAATGGGAAAATTGTACTCGGAGCGCACGGACTCTAGAGCCAGGGCTGAGCTGGTATTACAGGCCATCAGCACCATCTTGACGTGCTGCTGCTGCATCCAGTCCAGGATCTCGCGCACAAATTGGAGAATCTCACTCGCGGATCGATTGCCATAGGGTAACCGTGCCGTATCCCCAAAATAAAGCACAGACTCTCTAGGCAGTTGGCGATACAACTCTCGCAGCACGGTAAGTCCCCCAACACCGCTGTCAAACAAACCAATCCGATCTGTGACGGGTTGCTCAAGGTCGGAAATAAGGGTATTCAGGGACTGAGTGAGAGGGGAAAATGGGCCGGAGGCGCTAGTAAAACAATTCATGCTGAATTCGGGTGACAACAGAACAGAGGGGTTAAGAACCATTAAGGACTTTGCAGGTATTCTAGAATGCCACGGGCGATCGCGGCTGCCATTTGCGATCGATAGGCGGCTGTTGAGAGTCTAGATGCATCTTCCTGCCCCGTCACAAAGCCAATTTCTAATAAAACCGATGGCATGGTTGTACGCCTGATTACATAAAATCGAGCGGTACGGACTCCTCGGTCTTTGGCACCGGTGCCCTGCAAGATATTGCGGTGTAACACCTGCGCCAGCCGTGCCCCGGTGGCGTAATAGTAAGTTTCAATGCCACTAATATCGGGTCGGCTGAGGTTGATCGAGTTGGCATGGATACTGACAAAAATCGTTGCATTCACCTGGCGGGCAATCTGTACCCGGGGTTCCAGATCGAGATCGCGGTCATCGGGGCGGGTTAACACCGCTTGAATTCCCTGTCGCTCTAGGAGGTCTGCAACCTGGCGACTCACATCTAGAACAATATTTTTCTCCCAGATTCCTCCAATGCCAACAGCCCCGACATCTGGGCCGCCATGGCCGGGATCGATCACCACAACCAAACGGCCTTTCGGAGGCCGAGGCTGGGAGATGGGGGGATAGCTTGTATTGGGTGGGGGATAGCTATTAACCGGCGGTGGTACCGTCAGTGGTCGGGTCAGGGGAGGAGGGACTTGAACACTCTGGGTACGGGTCAATTCCAGGGCGACTAGCTGCGGGTTGGGTTGGTTAATGTCACCGATTTGAATCCCCGCCGCTGGGTATACCAGAATTGTAACCGTGCGGGAATCTTCTTGCCGTAGTTGCAGCCGCAGAATTGGACTACCTGCCCCAGTTCTGGGGGTTCTAATCCCAGCAGCCAAGCGTGCAGGCAGATTGATTCGATAGGCACCGGCTGAACGATCCCAGCCACTGGTATAGACGACAGACCGACTTGCCTGAATCAGCAGTTGGCTGTCATTGTTCCCGAGATCAATTGCCTGAATGGTTGCCAAGTCAGGATTGCCATAGCTCGGTGGTGGAATCAGGGGAGGTGGATCTGGCGGTCGATTGGGCGTCGGCAAGTAGGGTGGATTCAGAGCCGTCCGTTGGGGGGTGTCGACAGGAACCAAGGCCACTCCCCCAAGGGCATTGCTGCCAAAGGTGCTAATCCGCGCCTCCCAGTTCGGAGCCTTACGTTCCACAAAGAGGGTGATTTGTACTGAGGGAGGCACTGCTTGAGAGTCTGTAACCTGTACCCGACTCACCCCAAAGCGATTGACAATCAGATCTCGGCGGGGTACCCGATTCGCCAAGATTGCATTGGTAAAGGTATAGGTAATCTGGCGGCGATCGCGACTGCGTTGGGTTTGTACCTGGGGATTTGCCCCACTGACACGGACAAAAAAACCATCCGGGGTCACCCGAATATTCTGAATCTCAGTAATGGAGTCATTCCTCGGGGCAGCTGGCTGACTCCAAGGGGGGGGCTAGAACCAAGGGGCTGCACTGCATTGTCTGCATTGCCAAACTGAGGTCGAGGGAGCTGAACTGTCCACTGAGTGGGGTTGAGTCCCCGAAAACGAATCTGTTGGGAATCGAGGGTATACCCTGGTGCTAACTCAATCACAATTCGGGTGGTCAGTCGGTCAAACTGACCCACCCGCAAGGCGCGGAATGGATCGTTTAAGGCTTGGGTGACCCCAGGGCGTCCCAAAGAGATGCCCGGTAAGTCAATCACCAATCGTGTGGGATCAGTGATTAACTGCGCCCGGGGTTGCACCCCACCCGTTGTGCGAAATTCTAGGCGGTTCTGTCTGGGGTCAAACTGCCAGGAGGTTAGCCGCCCCGAAGATTGCAGTTGTGCTATCTGTAGCGCTGCCGATCCCCTCGACATCGTTGAAACTGTTGCTTCCCCAGCCGTTGCCAGGGGAGGTGCAAGTAGGGGGGGCAGCGTTGACAGCAGACAGCAACCCAGAAAACCTGGTATTGACCAGCGAACTTTCACAGACCTAAACTCCTCACGATTTCCATTGCCAAGCTGGATGCTGTACCCCCCTGGGACGTAGATACAGCTGTTTAAGTTTCAGTCCCTTAGGGCTGATGGGGTTCTTGGGAGGCTTCAAGTACCGAGATGGCTGTCAGCGGGGCTGGGACTTCTGTTGTCGGGATCATCGTTGGTTCTGGGAACACTAACCGCAGCAGTGGGGGGAGCCAAAAATGTTGTCAGAATCACCATCATCACAATTGCCGCCTCTAAGGGGGGGGTACAGCACCCCCGTTGCCGCCCCAACACTGACGAATACCAGACCCACCTCCCCCCGAGGAATCATGCCGACGCCAATGGCCAGACGGTTAATCTGGGGTTGCCCAAATACGGCCAAGCCCGTCACCACTTTACCCACAATCGCGACGGTAATCAGAAACGCAGCCATCACCAACCCCTCTCGATTACTGGGGACGCTAGGGTTGAGCACACCCAAGTCGGTTCTGGCACCCACTACCACAAAGAAAATCGGCACGAGCATGTCAGCAATGGGGCGGATTTGCTTCTCCAATTCCCCCCGCTTCTCGGTTTCTGCCAAAATCAGCCCAGCGGCAAATGCTCCCAAAATTGCTTCCAGTTGGATGGCGGCACCGACATAGGACAGGAGAAAGGCAAAAATCAGCGCTGAGATCAGGAGGTGCCCCCGCGTTTTAAGCCCATTGACCAAGGCGACAAAGTAGGGACTTAAGAAACGTCCCAGTAAAATTGAGCCAATCAGAAACACAGCGGCACTAACGATCAGGTAAATAACATTACTAACCGCAACTTCACCGGTTTTGGCTAAACTGGCGACGACCGCTAGTACCACAATCCCCAGGACATCGTCCAAGACTGCGGCACCAATGATAATTTGCCCCTCTCGGGAGGTAAGGCGCTGAATTTCTGCTAGTACCTTGGCCGTAATGCCAATACTTGTGGCAGTCAGGGCAGCCCCGGCAAAAATTGCCGGTACCGCCGCCACCCCAAACAACAGCATCAGCCCTGTCGTCCCAGCAACGAAGGGAACGGCTACTCCCACCACCGCCACTGTTGCAGCTTGAGGGCCAACCTTCAGGAGTTCGGTGAGGTCTGATTCCAGGCCAATCTCAAACAGCAGAATAATCACCCCTACCTCTGCCAATACTGTCATCACCTCACTTACAGCCTCAAAGGTGGGGGGGACGGCGTTGGGTTCTAAGGGCGTTGTTGCCTG
This sequence comes from Neosynechococcus sphagnicola sy1, assembly GCF_000775285.1. Taxonomy (NCBI): domain Bacteria; kingdom Bacillati; phylum Cyanobacteriota; class Cyanophyceae; order Neosynechococcales; family Neosynechococcaceae; genus Neosynechococcus; species Neosynechococcus sphagnicola. Next base: position 33,941 of record NZ_JJML01000019.1, read on the forward strand.
AAGGAAGGCCATGATGAGGGAATTGCTACTCTCGCCACCCCCTTCGGGGAACACTAGCAAGTGCAATGCTGAAACACCCACTACAACCCCACCCAAGAGTTCGCCCAGAACCGGCGGCAGGTTGATCCGGTAACACAGTTCGCCCCCCAGCTTACTGGCGAGGTAAATGACCACCAGACTCACTAATACACCTGCTAGCACCAGGGGGCCATCCGCTGGGGGGGCAGTTGCCAGCAGGGGAATCAGGGGAGAGAGGGCAGGAAAGCCAGGAACCCAAGCCATTACATCCATGAGATTCAGTACTCGTCCTGTCTAATTTACATGCTTCTCCCTCAATTAGAGCGATCGCGGAGCAGGAGTTCTGAGAAGGGTGCTACAGAATCCTAGAGCTAGAGGGCGATTTTTTACCCATTGACGGCGCGGAAATCAAGGAGCTTAGACAAAAACTCGATGCTGTAAACAGGGCATCTGGCGACGAACTTGTTCCAACCGAGAGGGTTCAATGGCAGCGATCGCCACCCCTGGAGTATCTCCCGCATCGGCTAAAATCACCCCCCAAGGGTCAACAATCATGGCATGACCGTGGGATTGACGGATGGAATTGTGTTTACCTACCTGGGCGGGGGCGATGATGTAGCAGGTATTCTCGATGGCTCTGGCTTGCAAGAGCACCTGCCAGTGATCCTTCCCCGTGTAGGCCGTAAAGGCTGCGGGGACAAACAGCACGTCTGCCCCCATCCGGGAGAGATGGCGGTACAACTCTGGGAAGCGGACATCATAGCAAACCGATAGCCCCAGATTCCCCAAATGCTGGGACGCATAAACCGGCGGCATCCGGATCCCTGCCATTACTGTCCCAGACTCTTGATAGGTATTGCCATCGGGGAGGTTGACATCAAACAGATGTACCTTTTCGTAACGAGCCTGCTCCTGACCATTGGCATCAATCAACAGAGCCGTATTGTAAACCTTGCCATTGCCCACGGGCATCGGGAACCCCCCTCCCAAGATGCTCACCTGAAAACGCTGGGCCATCACCCGTAGAAATTTCTCACTTTCCCGGGCGATCTGCTCTGCCTGAGCCATTTTGGCCGCTTCATCCCCCAGAAAGGAGAAATTTTCTGGCAACCCCACCAACTCAGCTCCTCGACGGACGGCGAGTTCAATTAACTCTTCAGCCTGAGCTAGATTCTTGTGCAGATCAGTCACACTGGTCATCTGCACAGCGGCAGCCAGATAAGATTTCATGGGTATCGGTAGTTAGGGCAATGATTCTGGACTCTATATTTTCACCTGAAAGGGCTACAGATGATCCAGCAGGCCGTTAACTTTTTCGGAGGTCGCAGTCTCTGCCGCCACTGCATTCAACCTCCCACTACCCCTGGCATGGGGTTGCACGGGTGGGATGTCCTCTAATGGAAGTATGTCTTCAACACGATGGTATCGAACTCATCCCCTTTACCCTTAGAACATCCCGACTACCTACAACATCGATTCTGGATGGGACGAGCGTTGGAACTGGCAACCATGGCCGGCAACGAGGGAGAGGTACCCGTGGGAGCGGTGATTCTCAATGCTCAAGGTCAGGTGATCGCAGAATCTGAGAACCGTCGGCAACGGGATCACGATCCCACTGCCCATGCAGAAATTCTCGCCCTGCGAACTGCGGGGCAGGCTCTCGGTCGCTGGCATCTCATTGACTGCACCCTCTATGTCACCTTAGAACCCTGTCCGATGTGTGCGGGTGCCCTGCTGCAAGCCCGTCTGGGCTGCTTGATTTACGGCGTCGATGACCCTAAAACCGGTGCCATTCGGACAGTGCTGAATTTGCCCGATAGTGCCAGCTCCTACCATCGGTTGCGCGTCCTGAGCGGCATTCGGGAGATCGCCTGTCGTCAGCAACTTCAGGATTGGTTTGCCCAACGGCGCTGATGGGAACCCTAAAGTCCCCTCGCCATCTAAGAAATGCAGCAGGGGAGAGACACGGAATCCACCCTGAATTTGAAGGAATTCTTAACCACCCGCCGCAACAATTCCGCGTATGCTCAAAAACATCTCGGATTTTCTGAGAATTCGTAGCTTTTCTTAACAAATTGATTTACAATCATTTACATAAGAGCCCGACGTTAACATGGAAACCAGTTTACAGACGCGACTGATCTGCTTCCTTGAGCAAGAGATGGCAGTTCCTCCCGGTGCGATCGCGATCGCCCTCCGTCAGCAGGAGGTCTTCCCATCACTAATTCCCCTGATTCTTTGGCAGTATGGGCTGATTACCCTGGATCAGTTGGATCGAGTCTTTGACTGGCTGGAGGCCGTTCAAGTTTAAGGGGCGTCGGTCGCTGTCTTTGCATCCCTTCGCCCTAAACGTCAACAATGAAATTGGCTTGAATTTTATCAGGATGTACTATGCCGATTAAAAACTCAACCCACCCCGTCCCGTGCCCGCCAAATCGCCAATATTGTGTTGCTGGTATCGGGCCTATTTCTGGTGGTGAACTTGTTTTTTCCCAATCTATTTGGTTCGCCGACCCCCAGTGTTCCCTATAGCCTGTTCATCCACCAAGTGGATGCGGGGGATGTGACCCGCGTGGCGGTGGGTCAAAATCAGATTCGCTACCAAGTCAAGGGTGAAACAGACAAACCCGGACAAGTGCTGTCAACCACCCCGATTTTTGATCTGGAACTACCCAAGCGTCTTGAAGATAAGGGAGTCGAGTTCGCAGCGATTCCAGTACAAAACAATTGGTTGGGCAGCTTGTTGAGCTGGATAATTCCTCCTCTGATCTTTGTTGCCATCTGGCAATTTTTCAGTAGTCGAGGGGGTGGTAGCCCTCAGGGCGTGCTCTCGATTGGCAAGAGCAAGGCCAAAGTCTATGTCGAGGGAGAATCGGAGCGGGTTACCTTCGCGGATGTCGCGGGGGTAGATGAAGCCAAAACCGAATTGGTGGAAATCGTTGAGTTTCTGAAAAGCCCCGATCGCTTCACCCAACTGGGAGCCAGAATTCCCAAGGGCGTGCTGCTGATCGGGCCTCCCGGTACCGGTAAAACCTTACTGGCAAAAGCCGTAGCCGGAGAAGCTGGGGTGCCGGTTTTTCAGCATCTCTGGTTCCGAATTTGTCGAACTGTTTGTGGGAGTCGGTTCAGCCCGGGTGCGGGATCTGTTTGATCAGGCGAAGAAACAAGCCCCCTGCATTGTCTTTATTGACGAATTGGACGCCATTGGTAAGTCCCGCAGTAGTGGTGGGTTTTATGGGGGCAATGATGAGCGGGAGCAGACTCTCAACCAGTTGTTGACCGAAATGGATGGGTTTGCGGTGGGCGAAGCCACGGTAATTGTGCTGGCAGCAACCAACCGCCCTGAAAGTCTCGATCAAGCTCTCCTGCGTCCGGGACGCTTTGATCGCCAGGTGCTGGTAGATCGTCCGGATTTGTCTGGGCGGGAAACCATCCTCAAAATTCATGCCCAGAAAGTGAAGCTTGGCTCCGATATTGATCTGAAGGCGATCGCCACTCGTACCCCCGGATTTGCCGGAGCCGATCTCGCCAACTTAGTCAATGAAGCCGCCTTACTGGCTGCTCGAAACAATCGGGCTGCCGTGGCGCAAGCGGACTTTGCAGAAGCGATTGAACGAGTGGTTGCGGGTCTGGAGAAGAAAAGTCGTGTGCTCAACGAGAAAGAGAAGAAAATTGTCGCCTATCACGAAGTCGGTCATGCTCTAGTGGGCTACGCCTTGGGCGGAGGCAGTGGTCGAGTCGAAAAGATCTCGATTGTTCCTCGGGGGATGGCCGCTTTGGGTTACACCTTACAACTGCCCACGGAAGACCGTTTCTTGCTAGATGAAGCAGAACTTCGCGGCCAGATTGCGACTCTGCTGGGTGGCCGTTCCGCCGAAGAGATTGTCTTTAATAGCATCACCACGGGGGCTTCCAATGACCTACAACGCGCCACGGATCTTGCAGAACGCATGGTCACCAGCTATGGCATGAGTAAGGTCTTGGGGCCACTAGCCTATCAGCAGGGGCAACAGGCAATGTTCCTGGGTAACCAGGCTCCCAACCCCCGTCGCCTGGTCAGCGAAGAAACGGCAGAAGCGATTGACCGTGAGGTCAAGGACATTGTGGAAACCGCCCATGATCAGGCGTTGGAGATTCTGAAGCAAAACCGCGATCTCTTGGAAGAGATTTCCCTGAAACTCTTGGAGACTGAGGTAGTTGAAGGGGAAGCCCTGCATCAGCTGTTGGGTAAGGCTCAATTACCTACTGCCTTGACGATACCGATGCCCCCCATCCCGGTGGAAGTATAGCAAAGGTTTAAATATCGCTTGTTTGACGACCAGCCTCCCCCCAGCGGGGAGGTTTTGGTTTGTCTAGTTCTGCCCGGACTGCAAACCGCAGTTTGGCTGATCGCGATCGCGGATTCTCCGTCAATTCATCGGCTTGGGGCAAGATCGGTTTTTTGGTCAGCACTTGTAAGTCTGGATGGTTGCGAAAGCTATGCTTCACAATCCGATCTTCCAAACTGTGAAAACTAATCACCCCGATGCGCCCCCCTGGTTTGAGCCAATGGGGTGCCCGTTGCAAGAAGGTTTCCAGGCAGGTTAATTCTCGATTGACGGCAATGCGGAGAGCTTGAAACACCCGCGTTGCAGGATGAATGCGGCCATAGCGATATTTCGAGGGCACCACTTGGGCGATCGCTGCTGCCAGTTCTGTGGTGGTCTGAAAGGGGCGACGCTCGACAATCCGCTGGGCAATCCGGCGCGAGAGCCGTTCCTCCCCATAGGTAAAAAAGATTTCGGCTAGGGCTGGGGCATCCCACGTATTGATCACCACCGCCGCCGTCAATGCTTGTCGTTGATCCATCCGCATATCCAGCGCCGCTTCCTGGCGGAAGCTAAACCCCCGATCTGAAGTATCCAGTTGGGCAGAACTTACCCCCAGATCGGCAATGATGCCATCCCAGGTCTGTCCATCCCCAGGGTAGTCGGCAAAGTTACCCCGCCAAAACTCGAGGCGATCGCCGTAGTCAGCCAGCTTAACCGCCGCCGCTGCGATCGCCAACGCATCCTGATCAATGGCGGTGACCCGGACATCTGGGAATGTCTCTAGTATTCCTCGTGTGTGTCCACCCCCACCGACGGTGGCATCTAAATAGTGACCCCCTGGCTGGATGTTCAGTCCGGCCATCAGTTCCCGACTTAAGACTGAAATATGAACGAACTCGGTCATGACGGTTTGGAGGTAGCGACCAGGGCTTGTTGCACCTTTCGTACCTGCTTAGGAGCCGCCATTGTAGCAAACAGTTGCAGCGCCCGCTCAAAACAGGGCTGACTGGCAACCCCATCCCCTTGGGCTTGATAGGTTAACCCCAGTTGAAAGTGGGCTTCTGCGAGATCGCAGTGGGTTCCAATTGGCTCCAAAATTTCCAGGGCGGCGGTGTGATAGGTGAAAGCGGTGGCAAAATTCCCCTGACGGCGGTACAGCTCTGCCAAGCCACTGAGGGCATTGCCCCTGACCTGGGGATAGTAGTTTTCATCGGCATAGGCGATCGCACGCTGCAACAGCTCATCAGCGATCGCCTGTTGTCCTAGATTCTTATAGGTTAATCCTAGGAAGAGGAAGCGATGACCGGTTCCCAAGATCGGTTGCTGCTGCATCTGGGTCATAAATTGCGCAGCATGGGTCTCAGCTTGCGGAGTATTACCCAAACAGGAGGCCACAAACGCTGTGAACACATCCACCGAAGGATTGTATAAATCCGCTAAACCTGCCTGGATTAATTGCTGTTTGCCGTCGGTTGCTAAGGCGGTAAATACCGCCAAGGCTGCGTCTAGCTCCCACAGCTCCAGTTGGCAGATGCCAATATTGAACAGGTCATGCTGTTGCCAGTTCTTGAGATTCAGGCGTTTTAAGCAGTTGTGATTCTGAGGGGAAGCCTCCTGGAGCAGTTGATGTGCCAGTTTACTGGACTTTTGATGGCAAGCGATCGCCCCGTGGATATTGCCCGAGAGCCGATACAAAACCCCCCAGAATGCTATTGAGTCCACTGAGGTGATAGCCGGATTGTATCTGAGGCAGAATTTGATGAATGGCAACTTGCATCTGTTGGGATAATCCCAGCTTGTAAAACGATCGCCCCAGACGCTCGACCCCCGGCAGTTTGGTGGGTCGCCGCTGTAATATCACCTCGGCTGCCCCTTCATAGTCCTGGACGGCCAGATGGTGATAGTAAGCCTCGAAGGCTTGGAGGGCATCTTCTACGGTGTCAATGACGCTGACACTCTCCGTCCAGAATCTCGCCGCCGCTTGGTGGGCTTTGACCTGATACCCCCCCTGACGTAAGCCGGCGATCGCAGCAATTTGAATCACCGGATGCAGCCAGTAGGTACCTCGGCAATGCTCGATCAGGGAACGATTCCGCAGCGATTCCACCACCCGCCGTTGTCCTGTGGGAGGCAGATCCCATAGAAGTGCTAAGAGTCCGGCAACGGGGACGCTGGGCACCTCTTGAAAGCGATAGCATCCTAGGCGGCACAGCAGGCGATAGGCATCCGGATCTAATTGTTGCAGGCGGCTGAACTGCCCAGACACCAAATCGACCAGATCCGCATGGGTCAGCGGGTCTTGCTGGTAATACTGCCAGTAAGCGCCCATGTCTCCCCCAAAGTCCAGGGTGATGGCGCTGGCAATAATTTCCATTGCCTTTGCATTGCCCCCATAGGCTTTATGGATCATCCCAAGGGTAGACGAGTCAATGTCAATCCCCTGTCGCTCAAATACCTGCTGCCAGGCAGCTGTATCTAATCCAGGAAGCAGGTAATGGGCGACAGTGACGGCGGATTCACACAGGCGATCGCGGCTGGTAATCAGCGTCACTGAGGCAAGGGAGGGATGGGCGAGCATCTGGAGTAATTCCACGTAGCGACGGTGGGCTGAGATCAACTTCCCGTCCGCATCCAGGGATGGTTCCAGGTTATCAATCAAGATGCCAATGGGCTGAGACTGCAACCGTCGCTTTAGCCGATCCAGGGAAATCCCAAACTCCCGTCCCGGCTCCTCGTTGAGTTGGCGCAACCGCTCTTCGACCCAACTCTCTACGGAGGTAATATAGGGGCTTTCCTTGGCGATGGTAAATTCTAAAACCAGGGTAAATGCCTGCTGCAAAAAGCGACGCGCCAAGGTGGTTTTACCAATGCCCCCCTGTCCCTGAATCAGAATGATCTTGGCTCCCCGAGCCACCTGCCTCTGGAGATGGGAGATCGCCCCCGCCCGACCTACAAACTGGCAATCCTGACTTTGGTCCGTCCGAGGGAGTTGACTCCGTTGAGCAGTCATGTGCCGCCGAATCACGGTTTGCAGATTGCCTTTGGTGATCTTTTCCCCCAGCAACTGCGACAACTGCTGCCATAACTGGGCACTGACATCTTTAATATGGCCTTCTGTATAGCCGTTTTGCTGGGCAATTTCTGCATATTTATGCCCTTGCCATACCTCCTGCAACAGTTGGGCTTGAAGATGACTCAAATGACGACCCGTATGATCAACGACCCATCCGTCAACTAGGGTCAGTACCGCTTCTGCATTTAGGTCAGTGTCAGCCATCTAGACTCGACCTCTTTAAAACAAGGGGCAGGTTAGGAGTTAGCTAGGTTAGCCCCCCCAGCCGAATGCCTGCCCCCAGAATTACCAGCAAGACGGCCAGGGTTGTCACCCCCACAATGTGATACGCAAGGGAGTTCAGGGTTTCTTGATACAATCGAGGGATGATGAAAAATCGGGCGTGAATTGCCAGACCCAAGGTGAGCAGCAGCAATCCCAGTTTGATGGCAATGTAGGTCGAAAGAAACCCATCAAATTTCCAGAAATCCTGCAAGCCCGGAAAATAAATCCACGTCAGCCACAGACCGGTGATCCCTTGCAACACGAGGGCGGTTAGTCCCAAGGGCTCGAAGGACTCTTCAAAATTGTGAATCAGAGCGGGATTGCAGCTTTTCAGTGCCTTGGGCAGAACCATTACCGCTAGCACCAGATGTCCGCCAGTCCAGACTGTGGCTCCCAGGGTATGCACAATCACTAGAATTTTAAATAGCACTTGAAATCGGGGTGGGGCAGGGGGCGACAATTTCCTGAATACATCCAGGCTCGGATCTGAGCATAGCGTCTCCATAGATGGCGAGGATATCGACGTTACCCCTAGCTTTGAATTCCAAGGAAATCTATAAAGTTTTATAACGAAGAATTTGTGTCTTCTGCTACTATATCTTTTGAGACAGAGATCCGTAACCTATCTGCAATTTTGGGAAAGCGCAGCTTGGGTTTCCTCTGACTGAAAAGACAACATAATCTAGCTCTTATGTGTGGCCAGCTTGCCTAGGTAAGCTGGCCATTTTTTATTCAGCCCTCCAGGCAACCAAGAGGAACAGGGAAATCAACCCTGTGATACTACTCACATCTGCAACCGCAAACAATCACCTGCGTGCTTCCGGTGCGGTCACTGAGCTGTCCGGCAATTACCAGGATGATGTCAACAGTTCCCCAAGCCCCCCACAAGCCGAGGTTGCCAAGATGTTTATTCTGACTGCTCAGGAAGCTGGAATCAACCACATGACCGACTTAGAACCGCAGCCCTTTTCCTTTCTAGGTCGTCATTTTGTCCTTGGGAAGTCTTTTGCCCCGAGCGATCACTCCTCAGTGGTGCAATCCTGCCGGGAATACCTAGACTTAGGCGTGGTGTGTTTGGTGGTTGAATTGGGCGATCGCTTGAGTCTCTGGTTTGAGCGCCAGGTCTCCCCCTCCAACATTGCTGTGAAGCCCAACCCCGTGGAGATGGCTGTGACATCAACACTACAACCAAGCCTCAAACATCGGGGTGTGGTGGTACAACTGCCGAGTAACTTCCAGCACGATGCCACCCCTGTCGCGACTCCCTCCATGAAGTACCGAGGGGTACACTTCAGATCCACTGAGGCCAAAATATCGACCGTGCAGCCCTCAGCACCAATCCTTGAATCCCGCCGCCAGTATCGGGGTGCAGCTTATTAATTGGTTGGCATCACCCGTTTGAGATCTCATCTGAGTTTAGCCCTGCTGCCCTGCGAGGGAGCTGTTAGAGTCTTAACTGGTAATGGTGCCAGTTTGAGGGGAACTGGCGCTGGCATAGGCTTTGACGGGAATCCGACCTGCCAAGTAGGCCAATCGTCCGGCATCAGTTGCCATGCCCATTGCGGTTGCCATCTTCACTGGATCCTGGGCTTGGGCGATCGCCGTATTGATCAGCAGGGCATCTGCCCCTAATTCCATCCCTTGAGCGGCTTCGCTAGGGGTGCCAATCCCCGCATCGATCACCACAGGAACGCTGGCATTCTCAATAATGATTTGAATGTTAGCCGCATTCCGCAGTCCTTGACCGGAACCAATCGGGGAACCTAGGGGCATGACGGTGGCACAGCCCACCAGTTCTAATCGTTTTGCCAATAGCGGATCAGCGTTGATATAGGGCAGTACCGCAAAACCTTCTTTGACCAGTTGTTCTGCGGCTTCCAGGGTGCCAATGGGGTCGGGCAGCAAGTACTTCGAGTCTGGAATCACTTCCAGCTTGACGAAATTATTGTCTTCTTGACCGAGCAGTTTTGCCATCTCTCGACCCAGGCGAGCAACGCGAATCGCTTCCTCGGCGGTTTGGCAGCCAGCGGTGTTGGGGAGCATCCAAAGTTTCGTCCAGTCCAGCGCCTCTGCTAAGCCTTCGTGTCCTGGAGCGTGGGTTTGGACTCGGCGCACTGCTACCGTAACAATCTCGCAACCGCTGGCGACAATACTCTGGCGCATCTGTTCAAAGTTGCGATATTTACCCGTCCCCGTCATTAAGCGGGATTGAAAGGTACGTCCGGCAATGGTCAGGGTATCGGTCTGGGAGAGGGGTTTGTCCAGGGTTTGCATCGCTTGAGGTTCCTTCGCCAGCCCCAGGGAGGGCATCCAGGTGGTTTATTCTCAGTCTATCGCCCTGGCTTCAATCTGGAGGCGATTCTGGTGAAGCTACAAAATTTAGCCCTAGTTGATGTTTTGGGTGACCCCCAATGTTGTAGAACTGGGACAACGATTAAGCCTTGCGGAGTTCCGAACCGGATTCTAGGGTGTGTGATCAATGAGGATCGCCAGGGGACGCGGTTATTGAGCAAATGGCTTTATCAGAGCTGTTAGCGATCGCGCACTTTTCTCGTCAGTTGATGATTTCATGGTGCGATCGCCTTGATGAGGGGCGATATCGTCCATTTGCTAATTTTAATGTTTCATTAGGTAATAGATTTTAATGTTTCCAACAATGCAGCATCCCTATCGATATGTTTGGGATTTTTGGTATTATTTCGACCCAATAACAAAACTTTTTCATGTATTTTACCTAAATGCTGATGAAATCTTAGTCCCTTCCGAGAAGCATCATCATGCTGCTTGCGTCGGCCATGCTATTACCTCTGACTTTATTCGAATGGAATGGGGGAGTGAGACTAGTTTTGATGTGCTAAAACCCCCTAAAAAGCACTGGGCAAACACCTGTATATGGAGTGGAGATGTCATCAAAATTAAAAATGGATTTTTATTATTCTACACCTCAAGAAATAGAGGACAAGATGATGGAATGACCCAAAATATCGGAGTAGCCTACGCAGCTAACCTATCGCCAGATCATTGGGATCTTTCTTTGATGCGCATTCAACCCGGTCATTGTTACCAACTCAAAAACTCACTGGGAGATTTATCAACCCATGCTTGGCGTGATCCATTTTTATTTCGAGAAAATGCTCAGATTTATATGATTCTTTCAGCCAAATCAACGGATGATCCCATCGGCAGAAATGGAGTTATAGGGTTACTAAGTTTAAATGACAATAACTTTTCAAACGCGAAATGGGACTATCTAGACCCCCTGTTAAGACCCTGCTGTTACTCTGAAATGGAGGTGCCACAGCTATACAAAGATTCTCAAGGAAAGTATGAGCTTGTTTTTTCATCCTGGGCCAAAAATGATTTTTCTGCGGTCACCAGACAGGCTGGGGGCTTACAAGGTTTCACCGGTTCAGATCTGAGGAATTTTAGAGGTGTACCCCATGTCTTAATGCCGGAACAACATGGCCTTTATGCCTGTCGTATCATTCCTGAATTGGATGGAGAGATTGTGGGATTTGATATCCAGCAGGGGGGAATCCGTAGAAGTGGCGTCAAGACAAGATTTCAGCATGTAAATCGTGACTTTTCGGATTTCAGTTTTGAACGCTGAAGCGTGGATATAGCCAGATCTAGGCTTCAATCACGACCCGGAGGTTACCGCGTTTTTTGGCAACGCGGCAGGCGGTAGTACCCGGTCCCTCCTCTGGGGAGTCGGCGGCTCGCACGAATTCCAGATCCAGCAGCGTGGAGTTCACCCGCAAATTCTTCAGGGAGAGATGGTGGATAGAGTCGGGTAAGGCTGGGTCGATGATGCGGAGATGATTGCCGGGGGCGTCGGGGACAAGGTTGGTCATCACGTGCAGCAGTTGGAAGATGGCACCAGAGGCCCAAGCCTGGGGGGAGCAAGCCACGGGATATTGCACCGGGGCCCGATCGCCCGTCCGTTCATAGCCACACAATAATTCTGGGGGACGCTGGTAGGGTTGCAGAAAGGTCATATCGAAGATGCCTTGCGTCACTTCCAGGGCTTGATCTACCAAACCCAGCGATCGCAGTCCCAGGGTAATCAAGCTATTGTCGTGGGGCCATACGGAACCCACGTGATAGCCCATCGGGTTATAGGCAGGGGAGTGGCTGCTAAGGGTGCGAATCCCCCAACCGTTGAACAGATCGGGAGCCCGGAGCCGTTCGGCAACGCTGTGGGCTTTTTCGGAGGTGAAAATACCCAGGTTGAGGCAATGGCCGGGGTTAGACGTGATGCTATCGACGGGGTTGCCATCGCCGTCGAGGGCAAGGGCGCAATAGTCGTAATCGGGCAGCCAGAAGTCGCGATTAAAACGGGCTTGAAGATTGTAGGCTTCTTCCTGCCAGCGATCGGCGAGGTCAATGCGCTTCTTGACCCGAGCTAGTTCACTCAGGCGCACCTTAGCCGCATAGACGTAGGCTTGCACTTCGCAGAGGGTAATTGGCTCGACGGCCAATTTGCCATTGCGATCGACAATGCAATTATTGGAGTCTTTCCAGCCTTGATTTTGCAACCCCCCTTGAGAACGGTAGTGATAGGACAAGTACCCCGTTTGACGAGAGTTGAGATCGATCCACTCCATGGCAGCGCGGGCATTTCCCCAGAGGCGATCCAGGGTTTCGCGATCGTGGGTCCAAGCATAGTATTCGGCATAGAGCATCAACCACAGGGGAGTGGCGTCGATGGTTCCGTAGTAGGGGGTATGGGGAATTTCGTGGCAGCGGGCCATTTCCCCAAACCGCAGCTCGTGGAGGATTTTGCCCGGTTCCTCTTCCCGCCAATCGTCCTCTACTTTGCCCTGGTAGAGTGCCAAGGTGTGGAGGGTGTCCCGGGCGATCGCTGGATCTAAAATTAAAGTTTGGGACGCGGCAATGATGGAATCTCGGCCAAAGAGGGTGGAAAACCACGGCACTCCAGCCGACAGGACTTTGCCATTGCCGAAGGTTTGTCGCAGCAGGTAAATATCCTGTTCCGCCCGCATAATAATCTGGTTAAAAGCCTTGTTGTCGGTGCGAATCTGGGTAATGGTCGATCGCCATTCCTGTTCCTCCATGCCCTCGGCAGCTTTCGCTTGCATCAACGTCATCGGTGCATGGACGTTAGAGGCGGGGCGGTTGTTGATCAACATTTGCAGCCGATAGCCCAACCGCAGGGTTTCGTGGGAACCTAATTCAACAGTCCACAGGGCGGTATAGCCTTTGAGGTGATCGGGGGGTGGTGCAGGAATTGAATGTGGGATTCCATCACCGCGCCATCCAGACCCTGGTAGGCCATCGTCAGTTCAGAGTGGCTTTGGGGGTGGGGGAGGGCGTAGGGTTCTGGATCTGGGGAACTGGCTTCAGAACCTTCTACCGTGGCAGCGTTGACGCTCAGTGGATCTTCGACAGTTGCTTCCACCCGGCGCAGGAGTTTTCCCCGTTGCTGCCGTTGATGTCCTCGGACTTCAAATAGATCGACAAAATCAGCATCAAAACTGAGACTCAGCTCAAATTGCAGCCCTTGGGTGCTGTAGTTAGTCAGGGTAATCTCTTCAAACAGGCCACCATTAATCGCCAATTCACGCTGAATGCCAATGGTTTCGGTGGGGATGCGGTCGTCAATGGCGGGGTTCGCACACAGCACGGAGAGGGCAAATCCCTTTTGGGCATTGCTGCTGAGGAGGATGGGCGATCGCCCCTCAATTTGCAGTTCCAGGCGACTGAGAAACCGAGTATCACGGCAAAACAACCCCAAGCTAGTCAGGGCGCCATCGCTGCCGCAACTGGAAATATTGCCCAGGGTGTCGCTAATCAGAAACAGATCGTCGTCTTTAAGGCTGAGGGTGGTTTCCAGACGGTCTCGCAACATACACCCCCACTCGGGCAGGGGCATCTGATCTGCGGGGATAAACAGCTTACCCTCAAGTTCAATTAGGTCTGGCATAGCTACTCAACGGATAGGGTTACCGAACTGCAAGCTGTGAGCGATCGCCGCCGATCCTGGGCGATCGCTGATTTCTGAGGCACACCCCTACGATGCCTTGATCAGCTTGTTGACACCTCGCGCCGTCGAAACTTCAGGGTGGGCAGTGCCGCTGAGGTCACCCAACGTACTCAGTCGCATCATGGGAGTAGTGACCGTGCCCGGAAGTTGTGCCTGGGCACAGGCAGGATGGCTAAGGGATCGGGCCAATAGCCGCCGATAGAGATCACTCAACTGAATCGCTACCTCCGTCCAGCTAAAGTTTTGCTGCACTCTCAGCGCCGCCTGCTTTCGCATCTTTCGGCCTGACAACCCATTGCTCAGCACCCGATCAATGGCATCGGCAAACGCTGTGACATCGCGGGGTGGTACTAACCATCCCGTTTCTCCCGGCACGACGGTAAACTTCAATCCCCCCACATCTGAGGCGACAACGAGGGTGCCACAGGCCATCGCCTCAATTGCCACCAGCCCAAAGGGCTCGTAATGGCTGGGAATCACACAGACATCCGCTGCTGTATAGAACAGTGGCAATCGATCATGGCCAACCTGACCGACAAAGTGGGTGTGTTCTGCCAGTCCTAAGTCATGGACGAGGGCTTCAAGCCGCGATCGCTCTTGCCCATCTGCTTGCTTGGGATCACTGCCGCCCACGATCAGCAATCGCAGCGTTTCTGTACTGCTCCTTGCCTTCAGATCAGCCACCGCCCGCACCAGGGTTTCAATCCCTTTGCGGGGATCAAACCGACCCACATACAGGACAATTTGTTCGTCGGGGTGCCAGCCTAAATGGGATAGTTCTCGCTGTTGCAACGCCGATCTCGCCTCTGCTTTGGGCATGACATGAAAGGTTTGTAGATCCGTACCGCAGGGAATCACTTCGATATTGCCTTGGGCGGAGACCAGCGATCGCAATTGCTCCTGCTCCTGGGGACTGGTAGCGACAACACAGTTAGCTTCCTCCAAAATTTGCCGTTCGATGGCAAGGCGAGTGGCAGCGATCTCCGGACGGTGATCCACCGCCTGATACTTCACCGCTCCTAGGGAGTGATAGGTGTGCACCACCTGTACTTGACGTTGCTGCTGCAGCTGGAGCCCAACCCAGGCTGACATCCAGTAATTGGTGTGCATCAGGGGATAGTTCGTACCCTCTCGAGCTTGAAACTGAAGCAAGGCTGCGACAAATTCCGGCATGTGCTGAAACAACTGATCGCGGGGAATAAAGGTTTCAGGCCCAGCGGTTAAGCGGATGGTACGGCAATAGGGAGAATGCTGAACGATGGTGGCATCGTCTCTATGGCTCTTGCGAGTGAACATATCCACCTGCCATCCCAATTTGGCGAGGGCTTCTCCGACTTGGCGCACATAAACATTTTGCCCCCCGGCTTCTTCTTTCCCAATTGTGGCTGCGGGGTCTCCATGATCGGAAATCAGGGCGATCGCCTGACGAGAGGGATGGGTGGATCGTACCGTCGTCAAGGATTTATTGAAGGCAACAGGGTTTTTAGCTTTGGTAATCGGGGGAGGAGAGGTTGGAATCAGATCTAACATACTTACACCTCATGAAGAACTGGATTGTTAAGGGGTCTACCGGCTCAAACCAATGGGTCTGTGGAGATCCAGGAGTGGGCTGTGATGCCCATTAAGTAAAAAGCGGTCTGCCAGGATTTGTTGGTAGACCGCCTGATAACCATCCGTCATCCGTTGGGCACTAAAATGCTCCATGACGTATTCTCGACAGACTCGGCGATCCAGGGTGGCGGCTTTAGGCACCGCAGCGATGCAATCTGCCACGGTGTCGCAGAGAAAGCCGTTGGTGCCATGGGCTATCACCTCGGGGGTGGAACCCATACGCATGGCAATTACCGGGGTTCCGGCAGCCATGGATTCCACCATCACCAACCCGAACGGTTCTCGCCAGGTAATGGGGAATAGGGTTGCCACAGCCCCCCCCATGAGGGCATTCTTCATGGCGTGATCGGCTTCCCCCAGGTATTGAATCTGCTGGCCGTCAATGTGAGGCTTGATCTGACTCTCAAAAAAAGCTTCATCTACCCCATCCACCTTACCCGCTAGCTTCAGCTGCCAACCTGAGGCTTGGGCAATGGCGATCGCCAAATGAGGGCCTTTCTCTGGTGACATCCGCCCCAAAAAGGCCAGATAGGGCGGATTCTCAGGCTGAGGATAGAAGTGGTGGCTGGCGACATCAATGCCGTTATATACCGTTGCCACACAGTTGAGACCTAATCGGGGTTCTCGCTGGCTATGGGAAATGCTCACATAGGGCTGGTCTTTCGCATAGGTGAACAGCTTCTCGTTATCTGGGGTAAACACCCCATGCAGGGTATGAACGGTGGGTGTTTTGACCAATCTGGCATAGGGCAAGGCCACACACCCCATATGGGAATGGATGATGTCAAAATCTCCGGCTCGCTCATACACATGGCTTAATTGCAGCATTTCATAAATTCCGAACTCCCGAACCTTGGGATCGAGCCGCAGTGCCTGAGGATGAACGGATTCTAGTTTGGCCAGGGTAATAGAATCGCCGGAGGCAAACAAAGTAACATCGTGTCCTAACCAGACAAGTTCATCCGTTAGCAAGCCCACCACTAGCTCAATTCCACCATAGGCTGGGGGTGGAACTCTCTCCCAAAGTGGGGAAACCTGAGCAATTCGCATAGCAAACCTCTTTTAAAGAATATGCTTCAACATGTTCCCGTCAACTATTGAGCACAGCTCTTTAGAAAACAGTTAGAGTTGAAAAGAATTGAAAGCATTCTGGCGCTGCTAGGTGGAATGTATTTTGATCATTTGATTTCATTAATGAATAAATACCTTCACTGCATTCCTCAATGAATAGCAATGAGAACGCTAGTAAAAACTTTCCCAATAAACATGACTCAGTAAAATGCTGACCGAGGAGCACGAACATCTATATCTGCTATATCTGCATTGCATCGGCTGAATGCAACTAGATGACCAACTCTTCCTGAGAAGGGCTTGTTTTGGTAATCTTGTTGAAGATGCCAATTTGGAATCAAGCATTTTTAAAAACCTGGAATTTTAGTCTGAGTTTTGGATGGATAGTTGTTTTGTAATTTCTAGTACTCTGACTCGCTGTCGCTTGATTTACTGGGTAAATTGATTGATTACGACGCAAATCGCAATAAAACTTAACAATAAGTTTTGCAAACAAGCAAAAATCCGAACCTGACCCATCAGTGCACCTTCTGCCTGGAGTGCTGCTTATACTGTGATTGCTCTATTTGTAACGGATCTGGACAATACGCTAGTTGGTGATGACTTAGCGATGGCAGAACTGAACCAGCGGTTGAGTCAGTTCCGCCAAACACACGGTACTAAGGTTGTCTATATCACGGGGCGATCGCCGACCCTTTATTATCAACTTCAGGCTGACAAGCAGTTGCTGACACCGGATACGCTAGTAACGGCTGTTGGTACAGAGATTTATGACAACAGTAGGAATATTCCTGATCCAACTTGGTCTGAAAAGCTCAGTCAAGGATGGGAGCGAGACCAAGTGGTGGCAATTGCCTCTCACTTTGCTGCGTTATTTCCTCAACCTGCTTCAGAACAACGCCCCTTTAAGATCAGCTACTTTCTGGCTCAGGAAGCAGCCCTAGAGGTTTTGCCTCAGCTCAGAAATAAACTGAGTTCTAAGGGTTTGGAGGTAGAGATAATTTACAGTGGTGGCCAAGACCTCGATATTCTGCCTAGCGGTGCTGATAAAGGTCGGGCAATGTTGTTTTTACGGCAAAAATGGGGAGTTGAGCCTGCTCAAACCGTTGTCTGTGGTGATTCTGGTAACGATATTTCTCTCTTTCGCAGTGGCCAAGAAAAAGGAATTATTGTAGGCAATGCTCAACCCGAATTACTAAAGTGGCATCATCAGAACCCTGCTCTCAATCGTTATCTAGCTAAAACTTGCTGTGCTAGGGGAATCTTAGAAGGACTCAAACACTTTGGTTATCTTGAATGATTGATCAATAAAAGATTCACATTGACATCCTCCCTACCGCGCCTTAAGGCTGAGGGTAGGGATTTCTCGGATCGCTCCGAAGATTTCCTGTTTCAAAGCCAAGCCACCCACGGAGCCTGAGTCTGAACTCATTAGACAATTTGGAACTTTGAAGCGGCATTTCAAGTGATTGTGAACTACCCGACGCTAATTGCTGTGCAATACAGCACGGGCTTCCCAATTCAACGGGAACAACCTCCAGGACTCCATAATCCGTTTGGATTTACATTCCCTCCAAGGGCAGGAGTCCTGGTTCCCAAGACCCATATTTTCCTTGCAACCTGTCCCTATTAGCTTGGTTTTCGCTTACGGCATTGAGGGTCAAGAGGTGCCAATTGTATCATTTGCTTGTCTCCAGGGGATTGACCCCTATCGACAAGCCCTGCTTTCATCCCGACACTGAGCCACTCTTGAGTAAACACAATTCGCAACTACAGTGCGGGGCTTCCCGCAGGAGACGCTAAAAGTTACTGATGTTCAGGAATGGGATGCGATCGACGGTCGCTGGGTGCCGCCTGCGATCCAGCGACCGTCGATCGCTTCTGGCTTGGGCCAATACAACCGCATCGCACAGAAGAAGGACCCCTGGGGGGCTGGGAGCCAGTTCGCTTCTAACTCTGCACCGGGTGGCTCGGATTGCAGGTAGAACGTCAGACCACCCTCTGCATCGCGCTGGAATTGCGGCAACATCGGCGAATTCAGCAGGTAACGGTTGAGTGGATTCGCCACCAGCAAGCTGGCGGGCAACTCATACATGGTCAGCGACCAAAACGCATGCACCGGGGGCAATTGATCCGCTGCAAAGTGCAGGGTATACTTGTTTGCCCCACTCAGCGGCTGTTTATCCGCATCCACGGTATAGAGTGGATACATGGCTTCTTGCTTGGAATTGCCAAAGATGCCAAGAACCGCTGCTGTCATGCGATAAAGATAGTTATTCTGGAGATACTCCCGCGTGCCAAATAGATCGCCAGAGGTGACTTTTCCTGTGTCGATTTGTTGTGTTTTCAACTCGTTGAATTCTGCCCAGGCATCGACTATGCCCTGCGCGATCGCGGTGTTCATCTCGGGCGAGAGCGTATCCACGTCTAAGGTCATCCCTGCCCCCACGTTAATCTGGGCAAATCGCTGCATCAGGGCTTGCTCTGACGGCACAGTGGGGCAAAACTGCAAAATGAAACTCAAGATATTGAAAAACTCCAGCGAGGTCTTCTGGGTTGCGGGGGTGAGCGGCTGGATGAACTCGATCGCCGCTGCCGCATCCGGTGACGGTTGATTGAGGAAGACCGAAAGCGGATACGCCTTGTAACCCGCCTGGATTTGCTTCACGTTTTCCAGATCGGCAGGATTAAACAACTGGGTGCGATAGGCCGCCAGCACTAACTCGGTCTCCGATCGGATCACTTTGGTCATCCCACTGGGCGTTTCGCCTTGCCAGCCGGGGCCTGCAATCAGAAAGCTGCCCCCATCATTACCCGTGGCACGACTGCCAATGTAGTCGAAGTTGAAGGTGTAGAGATCGATCAGTTGGACGCTGAAATAGCGTTCCTTGTGAATTACGGGCACGGTCAGCACGATCGGTTCCGCCCGCAAATCCATCCCCAGCATAGAGTACGGCGTGTCTGAGTTAGGAGTCTGTACCGCCTTGTCCTCTGGTGTGAAGACGCGGGGAATGTTGCGAATTTGGTTCCAGGGTGCTTTGTATTCGGGATTGTTGGGATCGACAAAATAGGCGTGCTGAATCCGGTAGCTGCCCACCATGGGATAGCCGTAAATATAGGCTTCCTTGGCGATCGCGCGGGCTTCTGCGGGGCTGATGGCAAGGGTTGTTGTGTCATACGCTTGTATCCTTTCTTGTCTCTTTCTAGGTGATGTTGCACTACTTCTCGGTTAGCCGTTCGATCCACCCAGAATTGAAATTTCGGGCTAACAGCAAAAGTCCATTGAAATGGACTAAACGCCCAACGCTTCCTAAATCTCAGTCCGCTTTAGCGGACCTGGGCTATGAGCGAGGGAATTTTATTCCCTTGTGGATCGAAGCCTTAACTAAGAAGTATTGGATTATGTTGAACCTGGTCTAAATCATACTGACGATCGCCCATCCAAATTATTGCAATAGGCCGCATCATAGGACGCTGAAACCATGTTTGCCCTTGTCTACCCCGAAAAAATCCAATTACCGGCAGGGGCAGTGGTGCTGTTGCCCGCGACCTGGCAGGACTATCAGAGTTTGTGTGTCCAGCGGGGAGATGGATCAATTCCCCGCTTGAAATATCGCCCTGGGCAAGTGTTTTTGATGTCTCCGCTGCCTGGGCATGAACGAGATGCCCATCTCATTGCCTCTATCGTCACAACTTTGCTGGATCACGATGGGCGGGAATACGATGCCTTTACCCCCGTCACCATGACTTTGCCAGAAGAAAGCGGGATTGAGCCAGATTATTGTTTTTACATTGACCACTGGCATGCAGTATCGGGCAAAAAGCGCATTGGCTGGCAACAGGATCCCCCCCCGGATTTGGTAATCGAGATTGATGTCACCAGCTATTCCGATGTGCAGGATTATCTCCCCTACCGCGTGCCTGAAGTGTGGCTCTACAAAAATCAGCGGACTTTGATTTACCAGTTAGAGGATGTTTTAAAAGGGTCGTCTTGAGCCTCAAATACGACTCAGTGGTGCAATCTAAAATCCATAAACCCTGATTCTGTCGTAGCGGTCTCTAGGTGGTCTGAGTGGTTGGATACACCCAGGAAGACTTTTAAAACATCCTCTTAGAGAGCGCAACCTATCAACTTCACACCCAAAGCCGTTATTTCCCAGACTTCGACTTACAATCTGCGATCGCCCGTTGTGTAAAAATTACCGACGATTGCAACACTGGTGTTGCAATCCACGATCTTAAACAACGCTTAGATCAGCCTCCATCCGTTTAAGCAACTACCCATTAAGCAATTACCCATGGGGATTTTGGGGGCGATTGATACGACAGCGGTGAGCAACTGGACTTATTTTGCAGCCTCCACCCCGCGTGGAGCGATCGCTCTACAATGGTTTCAAGTAGGAGAATTGAGGGCATATGGTACTCCTTGATGATTTAACGCAACGTCTGCAAATTGATGACCCGGAAGAACGGCGAACGATCAGCAATGTCAGTTGGTCACAATACGAAGCTTTGCTTTCTGATTTGGGAGACATGGCTCACTATCGAGTCACCTATTTAGATGGAGTTTTAGAAATCGTGTCTCCCAGTCGTCGGCATGAAAGTGGGAAAACTCAAATTGGTACGCTGCTGGAAATTTACTTTCTGGAAACCGACACTGAGTACTTCCCGACAGGCTCCACCACGCTTCGCAAAGAAGCACAACAGGCAGGCACAGAACCCGATGAGGGCTATTGCATTGGCACTGATAAGGAGTTTCCCGATCTGGCGATTGAAGTTGTCGTGACCAGCGGCGGCATTAATCGGTTGGAACTCTATCGACGGTTGGGAGTCCGCGAAGTTTGGTTCTGGCAAAATAACCAGTTTTCGATCTATCATCTGCGCGAAGAAGTGCCAATTCAGTTCGCTCAGACCTTTGGCTATGAAGCAATCGATCACAGTGAAGTTCTCCCTAATCTAGATATGAATTTGCTGGCTGTGTGTGTGCGCAATCCCAATCCGCTGGCGGCAGCCAAGGAATTTCGGCAGGGCGTGTGCCACAAAAAGTCTTCCTGGGTGTATCCAACCACTCAGACCACCTAGAGACCGCTACGACAGAATCAGGGTTTATGGATTTTAGATTGCACCACTGAGTCGTATTTGAGGCTCAAGACGACCCTTTTAAAACATCCTCTTAGAGATTAAAAGAATTATCCGGTTAAGGAGAGGAGCACAAGTGTTGCACTTCATTTTTGAACTGGCGTATTTGAGGATTTGATCTGCACTGACCCCTTGCTGGACTTAGATTTGATTTCTGTTGCAGGCATAAGGGAGGTCTGGGGTAGTGTTTATCCTTCAGTCAACTTTTACCCCAATTTTTTCGTCAATCTTATCCGTTTACATCCAGAAATAGTAAATATTTACTATATTTGACTGCAAAAATAAAGGGTTTATCTCTGAAACCCTTGCAAATCGTTGATATTCTTGATTTTTGATAAATGGCTCAGGCGAGATTTGAACTTGCGACCTTGGGCTTATGAGTCCCCTGCTCTAACCACTGAGCTACTGAGCCAAATTTCAGACCTTTATAAGGTTAACATATCTGCGTACTCAAATTAGCTCTGGTGAAACATTAAATGGGGGGGCAATTGCCCCCCATGGAAAATACATCCAACTTGCACTAGCAAGTCGATTTAACCACCGGAAGTTCGCGGTAGATACGCAATCGGATTAACAGCGCCCTGACCTGAAGGATGGACTTCAAAGTGGCTGTGGGGACCAGTACTGAAGCCAGTACTGCCCATTTCAGCAATTTGCTGACCTTGCTCAACAAACTGCCCTTCCCGTACCAAAATACGATTGTTATGGGCATAGAGAGTCAAGCTACCGTCTGGGTGACGAATTTCCACTAAGTTGCCATAACCACCAGAGTTCCAACCAGCCGATTCCACCACGCCAGTAGCAGCAGCTACCACCGGGGTGCCAATGGGGGCAGCAATATCAATCCCCCGATGCATCCGTCCCCATCGCATACCAAACCCAGAGGTTAGTAGCCCTTTGGCTGGCCAGATGTATCCTTTAAAGTTGGCAGGTCCCGGCAAATAGGTGTCGGGTGCTGATAACGGGGGCAACTCTGGAGAAACCATCTGCCCACCTAACTGCGTGAGTGGGGTGAAGGAATCTACTCCCAGGGGAGCTGTCGCAATGATCTGAGGCTGAGCATGGGAGGGGTTGGGTACTAGCGTCGGTATTTGAACCCCAGGATTGGGTACCGAAGCTTGCCGCTCCAATTGGCGAGTTTGCAATTGCTGCAACACCCTTGGCTGTATAGACCGTTGGGGAATAAACTCAGGGTTGATTTGTCGATCCATCAATGGCTGGGATGCGACAGAGACGGGGGATACCGGAGTTGGCTGGACAGCAACAGGGGTGAGAGCTGGCTGATATCGAGCTTGCATTTGCACCACTTCAGCCTTGAGATTTTCTACATAGGGATTGGCAACCACCGGAGGGGTTGACTCTACTGAAGCAGGAACGGCTACTGGCAGATTTGATGGCACCCTTGCCATTGTTGCCACAGGGGTTTGTGCCAATGGGTGTGCTGGACTGACGACATCGGGCCGGGATCCTTGATCCACCGAAGGCAAAGTCGGGACGAAGACGGTCGTCTGAGTACCTCCACTGACGCCTTTGATGGCTTGCCGTAGGTTGGATAAGACACTGCCACCCGTAGTGGTGACCGCAGGACTGGCGGGATGCAGCTGAGTAGCAATACCGGGGCTGTGAGTCGCGAAATTATTGGCTGCCAGGGTGGTAGTCACCGTCATTGAAGCTTTGGGAACCTGCAGCAGTTGGTTGGCATGCAGCAGATTTGGGTTTTCTAGACTGTTGAGCCGAATTAACTCTGTGGCAGAAACTCCATAACGCTGGGCGATCGCTTCCAGAGTGTCCCCTACACTGACACGATAGATCTCAATCCCAGAATTCCGATCTTCCACCGGGGTGATGGTTGTTGGTGCAAGTTCTGATGGTGCGGGACGAGGAACTGGCAGTTGGGGAACCATCGCCACCGCTGGGGGCACAGAAGCTGGGTTGGTGGCAACCTGAGGAATTTTCAGGGTTTGATTCACAAAGATCAGATTTGGATCGGAGATCCGGTTGGCCTCAGCGAGAGCAGCAACTGAGACACCGTAGTTGAGGGCGATCGCCTTGAGGGTTTCCCCACGATTCACTTGGTGGAGAACAGTCCCCGTGGCCGTGGAGGGGGTGACTAGAGAGGGCGTAGAGACGCGGCTCAAGGGTACTGGTTCGGTCGCAGGTTTACTATAGGCAACTAACTGTTCAGTTCCTACAAGGGAAGGAGAGAGAGATTCGACGCCAACCGCTGACTCCTGGGGTTTGAAGTTCATTAAGCCACTCTTGAGTTGCTCCCGTTTCTGTCGGAGGTTCGCCAGAGACAACTCCTGTTTGACCTTCAGATCAAGGTTGCCATTGACCGTGGGAATTCTCAGAATTTGACCGACCTGCAGGACTCCACTGGTGCTGAGGTGGTTAGAGGCAGCGATCGCAGCGGGATCAACTTGGTAGAGCATCGCTAACTGCCAGAGGCTCTCCCCTTCCTGGATCACATGTTCAATCACCAGGGAACTCTGTGCAGGGGATGGCGGGGGTTCTATCTCACCCTGGGTGGGTAATCCTGCCGCATCGGAGGTGGGCGCAGAACCCAATGGATCGACGGACGCGGCTGCCGTTGCTGCTTCTATCTGCTGAGGGAGCAGCAAGCTGGATGTTCCCATTGAGAGAGCCAAACTAATCAGAGCCACAGAAGTCCGAATTTTGCGGCGTTTTCCGCTGATGTAAGACTGTTTACCCGAATCACTTCCAGGTACATATCCTGGGAACTGTTGGGGAGCGGGCTGCTCCTGGGCATAAAATTCAGTAGTAGTCTGAGTGGAACCCTGAACAGTATCAGTGTAGGAAGCACTCAGCTCCGGTACTTGTGGAAATACTCGTTTCAAGAACGACCTCCTCGAATAACCTGCGCTTAACTGTCTTCGACGCATTGAACCCATCTACCTAACCCAATGCTCCAATCGGATTGGGCGGAGAGTGGCAGGGGCAAATATGCTTAGGTAAGAGTAACCTGGTTTTTTCGTTAAAGCAAGTTTACACGACCAAAAAAAACTAGCAACCCAATCTTCTCCCCTGAGATCGTCGGCTGCTAAATTACAGGTCATCATAGGCCTGAATCTCTGATTCACAGGGTGATTCAGAGCATTGACTCCCCCACTTAATCTGAGACTCAGCCCTGGCAATTACAGATGGAAACTGTCGAGACAGCAGACTCTCAAATCCTTAATGGCTGGGGCACTGGAGCTGAGGCCGATCGGGTCACCTTACATGATTAATGGCTGTGGAACAGGGGGTAGCGTATGTCGAGATTTTTTTCCCGGCGATATAAATCTCTTATGGTTATGTTGAAATTCCAGTGATGCGCTATGGAAAAGTTTGATGGGTTTGTAGTCTATGCAACCAAATCCTAGATGATGAGTTGATTCTGATTTAGATATGGGAATCCAGATAATAATCAACTGTAATTTCAAGTTAATTCCCTGGTGATGTCGGCCAATTGCCGCAGGATTACAGAGGCTGATTCATGGCATCAATACACCAAGTCATACGAACAGAGGAAACTTGTCAATGGTCAATCTCAGCATTTTGTCGAGTGCTGCTAGGAACCTAACTCCCTACTCTGAAGGGACTGGATGGATGTTTAATTGTTCCCAGCAGCGCTGACAGATTAGTCCAGATAGCCCAATTGACGGCGTGCTTCAAAAAGACCAACCGCAGCACTCACGGATAAATTGAGGCTGCGAACCTGGGGTTGGGTCATGGGAATGTAGACAACCGCAGCACACGCTGTCAACACCGCTGGGGGTAACCCATCGGTTTCACTCCCAAACAACAACCAGTCTGTATCTGCAAAGGGAAAGTACCGATAGTTCTGGGTACCTGTGGTGCTGAAGCCTACCCAACGTCCCCCCTGAAGCTGTTGTTGAGTCTGAAATGCTTCCAAAGAGTCATGGTAGTGCAGTTTCACATAGGGCCAGTAGTCCAGCCCCGCCCGTTTTAAGTAGCGATCGCTGATCTCAAACCCTAGGGGACCTACGAGATGAAGTTCTGTGCCTGTTGCAGCACAGGTACGGGCAATATTGCCGGTATTGGGTGGAATTTGAGGGTAAATCAGAACAATACGGGGCATGGTGAGTCAGAGCCAGGGCGATCGCTTTGAATCAAGTGGGGGTAATGGATTCCGTTCTTCATCATGGCAAACTTTGGTATCGGCGATCGCCTGGAAACTGCCATTGGAGAGATTGGCAGCCGTGCCTGGGTGGATGCTGCCAAGACAGAAGGTACTGGAATGCTGGATAATGGATGAGTTTTCACAAAAACGACCCACGTGGTTTCCCTGTTAGACGTGCGACTCACAACCATGCGAACCTATTATTGCGGCGATCTCCGACCTCAGCAGATTGGTGAAACTGTCACCCTCTATGGTTGGGTAGATCGTCGCCGCGATCATGGAGGTGTGGTCTTCCTTGACCTGCGAGATCGCTCTGGGATTGTCCAAATTGTCAGCGATCCAGAGCGCACCCCCGATTCTTATCACCAGGCTGAGCATCTCCGCAATGAATATGTGGTGCGAGTCCAAGGTCGCGTCACCCGGCGGCCAGAAGATTCCCTGAATCCTCGCTTGGACACCGGTGAAGTTGAGATCTATGCCGACGAAATTGAACTCTTGAACGCCGTCCGCAAACCCCTGCCGTTCCAGGTTTCCGCGACGGAAACCGAAGTAGTGCGGGAAGAACTGCGGATGAAATACCGCTATTTAGATCTACGTAGTCCTCGGATGAGTGCCAACCTGCAACTCCGACATCAGGTGGTGAAGGCAATCCGGCGCTATTTAGAAGATGGGCAAGGCTTTATTGAAGTGGAGACCCCGATTCTCACCCGCTCTACCCCCGAAGGAGCCAGGGATTACCTGGTTCCCTCCCGTGTCAACCCAGGGGAATGGTTTGCCCTGCCCCAATCCCCTCAACTGTTTAAGCAATTGCTGATGGTATCAGGATTTGACCGTTACTATCAGATTGCCCGTTGCTTTCGCGATGAAGATCTGCGAGCCGATCGCCAACCAGAATTTACCCAACTGGATCTGGAGATGAGCTTCATGTCCCAGGAAGAAATTCTGCGGCTGAACGAGGATCTGGTGTGCCATCTCTTCCAAACGATTAAAGGGATTGACCTCCCCCACCCCTTCCCCCGTCTCACCTACGCCGAAGCCATGGAGCGCTATGGTTCCGATAAGCCCGATACCCGCTATGGCTTAGAGCTGGTGGATGTCTCGGATCTGATGAAGGATTCAGGTTTTAAAGTCTTTTCCGGGGCGATCGCCGAGGGTGGGGTGGTGAAAGTGCTGCCGATTCCGGGGGGGAATGATGCCATTTCCAATGTGCGCATTAAACCAGGGGGCGACCTGTTTAAAGAAGCGAGTGAAGCTGGTGCGAAGGGACTGGCCTATATCCGAGTCCGGGGTGCCGAGGAGATTGACACCATTGGGGCGATTAAAGATAACCTGAGTCCGGAGCAGAAACAGGAACTGCTGGCACGCACCCAAGCCCAACCCGGCCATTTGTTACTCTTTGGTGCAGGGCCTACGGCAACGGTGAATAAAACCCTGGATCGACTCCGCCAATACGTTGCCCGAGAAATGGCCTTAATTGATGTTGATGCCGTTAATTTGCTCTGGGTCACGGATTTCCCCATGTTTGAGTGGAATGCAGAGGAACATCGGCTGGAAGCCCTGCACCACCCCTTCACCATGCCCCATCCCCAGGATGTGGCCGACTTAAAAACAGCTCGGGCCCAAGCCTACGACCTGGTTTACAATGGCCTTGAGATTGGGGGCGGCAGTCTGCGAATTTATCAACCAGAGTTGCAAGCCCAGGTGTTTGCCGCCATTGGGTTATCTGACGAAGCAGCCCAGAATAAATTTGGCTTTTTGCTGGAGGCCTTTGAATACGGCACCCCACCCCACGGTGGTATTGCCTATGGTCTAGATCGCTTGGTGATGCTGTTTATGGGCGAAGAGTCCATCCGGGATGTGATTGCCTTCCCCAAAACTCAGCAAGCTCGCTGCCCTCTTACCGGGGCGCCTTCTGGGGTTGACGACAAACAATTGAAGGAGCTACAGGTTACTTCCACCGCCAAACCCAAGTCCTTATCAGACGCCCCGTAAACCGCCATGATGGAACTGCTCCTGATCATCAGCGTTGGTTTAATCTTGGCCTTTGTGTCGATGTTGATCCTGTGGGAAACCGAAGCCCGTACCCAGGAACGATTAAGACTGGCCATTGAGGCCGCAAGACGGGAGCGAGATTGCCGCACTCCACTGTTGCTCCACCCTCCCCGTCGCCGAGCGCCGCCCTGGATCGGCAATGCAGCTTGCCAGTTCAATGCCCACTCAGCTTATTTACGCTGTGCAGTCAACCCCATGGGGCCTTGTGAGGGGTGTCCCCATTATCAACACCAGCCGCTATCTGCGCCTGAATATCGGGGCAGGAGCCAGGAGATATGTTTGATCTATCCCCATCTCTGTATACCGGAAGACTCTGGTTGATTGGCGGCACTCAGGAAAGTGCTGCATTAGCCCAGCTACTAGTAGCCCATTCCCTGCCTTGCACGGTTTCAGTCACCACCGCAACCGCTCGTAGCCTGTATCCCCCCTCTCCTTTTTTGCAAGTTTGGGTAGGACAACTGAGTCCCGAAGCCTTGCCATTGTTTTTGCAGCAGCAGCACATTACCGCAATTTTGGATGCGTCCCATCCCTATGCGGTGGCAATTTCCCAGCTTGCGATCGCCTTTGCTCAACAATATCAATTGCCCTACCTGCGCTATGAACGACCGCTGATCACCACTGGGGAAGCCATTGAGTCGTTTGAGAGTTTGACCTCTCTCTTAGCCAGCGATCGCCTCGGGGGGGAGCGGGTGCTATTGACGATTGGGTATCGCTCTCTGCAACTCTTTCAACCCTGGCAGGATCAGGCCAGATTGTTTGCCCGGATTCTCCCATCCACCCAGGCTCTAACGGCTGCTGTTGCTGCCGGATTCACCCGCGATCGCCTGATAGCGCTGCGTCCCCCGATCTCAGCAGACTTGGAACAGGCTCTCTGGCAACAGTGGCAGATTTCTCTGGTGGTGACCAAGGCGTCGGGCACCCCCGGTGGTGAAGCGATCAAACGTCAACTTGCGACTCAACTGGGCATCCCCCTGGTTGTGATCGCCAGACCCCCCCTCACCTATCCCCATCTCACCTCCGAATTGCCAGAGGTGATCGCCTTTTGTCAGCGCTACTGCCGATAATCACTGGAGTGTGAGGCGGCAAAGCAGGCCCGGTAACGCCCTAAAGCAGTCAGGGGAAAGTGTTGCTGATAGAGGTGGTATTTCAGATAAAAGTGACCAGGAAAGCCTGTGCCGGTGAAGTCCGACTCATCCCAGGTACCATCCGTGCGTTGGCTATTGAGCAGGTAATTGATCCCGCGATCGAGGGCATCACGGTTATACTCTTTCGTAGCATCCCCCGCTGCCAATAACCCGATGAGTGCCCAAGCTGTCTGAGAGGCCGTACTGCATCCCTGCCCCTTCAAACCAGGGTCATCGTAGCTGCGGCAGGTTTCACCCCAGCCTCCATCGGGATTCTGACAGCTCGCCAACCAGGCGGCTCCCCGCTGAATTTGGCGGTGATGAGATTGAGGGGCAATCAGGGCCAGTGCCGCCAACACCCCACTGGTACCGTAGATATAGTTGACCCCCCAGCGGCCAAACCAGCACCCCTCGGATTCCTGCTCTTGGGTGAGATAGTTGAGGGCACGGTCGAGGTTGTAGGGAGTGAGCGCCAACTCCAAGTCTGGAACTGTCAATCGACCTACCATTTCTAAAACACGGGCGGTGACATCGGCGGTGTTGGGGTCAATCATGGCCTTGAGATCCCCGTAGGGCAGGAGATTCAGCCAGTCAGCATTATTGTCTAAGTCAAAGGCAGCCCAGCCCCCATCCCGACATTGCATGGAGGCGACCCAATTGACTGCTCGGGCGATCGCCTGTTGTTGCAGCTGCTCATTGGGCAGTTGCACGGCACTCAACGCCATCACCACCACAGCGGTATCATCCACATCGGGATAAAAGCGGTTCTCAAACTCAAAAGCCCAGGCACCCGGTTGGCCGTGGAGATTCTTGATCTGCCAATCGCCATAGTCGAGAATTTGCTTTTCGATCAGCCAGTTGCCACCCTTGACCAAGGCGGGGTGATCTACCGCCATCCCCGAATCTACCAAGGCGCGCATCACTAGGGCCGTGTCCCACACCGGGGAGATACAGGGCTGGACACGGTAGGTTTCGGTGGTTTCAATGGCAAAGTTGTCTACTGCTCGCAGCCCCCGCTCTACAATCGGGTCCGCAGAGTCATAGTCGAGGCAGCGCAGAGCTAGGAGTGAGTTGAGCATCGCTGGGATAATGCCCCCCCAATCCCCCGTTGCTTCCTGGCGCTCCAAAACCCATTTCTCAGCGGCTTTTAAGCCCTGTTCTCGGAAGGGCACCAAGTTGAGTTTTTCCCCAAGTTTGAACAGGTCATCCAGCGTCACAAAAATATCCGTCCAGGTTTGGCTGCGGGAAATCTCAAACCGTCGCTCCCTGGGAGGCTCCAGGTAGAGCTCCTCTAGGGTAACGGCTGGATCAACGGTATAGATCGGCTTTTTGTCAAAGACAATCAAGAGGGGAACCGTACTCCCCCGCGCCCAACTGGACATTTCGTAAATTGTAAAAATCGGTTGGTTGGGGAGCAACATCACCCAGGGGGGAATGGAGGGAATCCCCTCCCAGCCATAGCAGCCAATCAGTGCCAGGTGCATTTTGGTGAAAATGCGAGTTTTGCGAATGCCGCCCCGTGCCAACACAAATTCCTTGGCCCGCAGCAAAGCTGGGTCTGTCGCCGAGACCCCCAGCAACCGCATCGCCATGTAGGCTTCGACGGTCGTACTCAGCTCTCCCCCATCGCCGTAAAACAATTCCCAGCCACCGTGATTTCGTTGTTGCGATCGCAGATAGGCTTCCACCTTATGCAAGGGGCGGTTTTTATCGGTACCCCAAATCTTATGCACTAAGACGGCTTCGGCAGTAATGGTGACATTCGACTCCAGTTCAGCCCACCAGTATCCAGCGTCGTTCTGAGTGGCCAGCAGATAGTTCTGACTCAGGGCGATCGCCGTGTCTAATCCGGTAATCGTCACTGGTTCCTGCATTTGCATAGCGAATCTGAGGAGAATGAACCTGAATTTTGCTCACTGTAACATTCAGGCCATCATCGAGTGACTCCAGAGTGTTCCACAAAATCAGCTGGAACAGTCCCCTGGCAACCGCTACTCCTGCCTCTCCAGATTCTCTCCCTGGGATCAGGGCATCCAGCCTACAATGGGTTTAGTAATCCCCCTTCGTTGGTTTCGACCCCGTCTATGCCTCCCCGTTGGCCGCGCCAGCCTGACCGTAACGACCCAGCCTATCGTCGCCTGGATGACCGCATGAACTTTGCCATGCATGTGGCAATCTTTGCAGCCAGTAATTCGGGGCTGTGGTTTTTTCAGAATTTACAGGCTCAGGAATGGCCTTGGGCAACTTGGGTCACCTTGGGTTGGGGAATCGGGCTCTTGGGTCATGGCCTTTTCATTTTCGCCATCGCCCGTTATACCAAATCAAGCTCCTAAACCTCAGGGAGGCAGGGTTTCAGTTCGACCTTAAATATCCACAGCCAATATCCACAGCATTAATCTTTGGGAGGTTTGGGTGATGGCTCGATCTAGCAGTGAAATCATTGAAGCTCTGGCAGCTGAGATTGGTGAACAGGTTTACATGGACATTGCCAAGTGGCATCTGTACCTGTCGAATGCTCACTTACATACGGTATTGGCAGAGCGCTTTTATCCCTTAATGACACAGCGATCGCTCACCGAAGCAGCAGTGCTGAAAATTCTTGAAGAGCTATCGGTGAAACTGGGGGGAGGGCGGCGGGAAGTACCGTTGATTGACCTGTTGCCAATGCCCTGTCAGCTAGCCTTGCTGGATCTTTTGGAACGGTTTCAGCAGGATCTTTAAACAATCGAATTTAACGAAATCCTGAGATTCATGCCATTGATTCTGCCCCAGGTAATTGCTGTTAAGGTTTTCCGATTTCTATCAGTAAATCGATTGTATACAGCATATTTCAGGTTTATGAGCCTCAGTAACAGCAGTTAGCGAACCAGTTACTAGCTGAATTAGTAGGGCCATTTCCAACTCACTACATCGGGGCGATCGACCCCCTGTTCGTAAGCATAATTTCGGCAAGAAATTTGCTCGTTTTTGAGCATCTCCTTCACATGAGCGCCAGCTACACGTAATTTTGGAATCCGGTCAATAACATCGATCGCAATACTGAAGCGATCAATCTGGTTGCACATTGCCAGGTCTAAAGGGGTATTGATGTTACCCTTTTCCTTATAGCCTCGCACATGCAGATTTTTGTGATTTGTCCGCCGATAGGTGAGACGGTGGATCAACCAGGGATAACCATGGAAGTTGAAAATGATAGGCTTATCAATTGTGAAGAGACTATCAAAGTCGCGATCACTCAAACCATGGGGATGTTCAGTTTCTGGCAGCAGCTTGAAAAGGTCAATTACGTTGATAAAACGGATCTTCAAGTCTGGAAAATTCTCTCTTAGCATACAGGACGCCGCTAGAGACTCCTGGGTGGGAATATCACCCGCTGTCACTAGCACTACATCAGGCTCTTCTCCATTGTCGGTGCTTGCCCAATGCCAAATATCAAGACCCTTTGTGCAGTTGCTGATCGCCGCATCCATATCGTGAAACTGCAAGTGCAATTGCTTGTCACATACAATCACATTGATGTAGTTCTTACTGCGTAAACAATGATCTGCTACGGACAGCAATGTATTCACATCGGGTGGCAAGTAAATGCGAACCACATCTGGACTCTTATTCAATACCACATCTAGAAAGCCTGGATCCTGGTGGGTAAAGCCATTGTGATCTTGCCGCCAGACGGTGGAGGTAATCAGCAGGTTGAGGGATGAAATCTCTTGCCGCCAGTGAATGTGATTGCAAATCTCCAACCACTTAGCATGTTGGTTAAACATGGAGTCAATCACATGGGCAAAGGACTCATAGGTGGAGAAGAATCCGTGTCGCCCGGTGAGCAAATAGCCTTCCAGCCAGCCTTCCAGGGTATGCTCACTCAGCATCTCCATCACGCGACCATCGGGCGATAGCTCACCCCCGTCAGCATCTTCTGCTAAGTAGTCCGCAATCCAAAACTTCTTACTGACTTCGTAGATCGCACCCAATTTATTAGAAGTATTTTCATCGGGGCCAAACACCCGAAAGTTTGTCATGTTGTTTTTCATGACATCTCTGAGGAACACGCCCAAGGGTTTCGTGTTTTCGACCTCAATCGTGGCTGGCTTTTCTACCTTGAGCCCATACTTCCGAAAATCGGGCATCTTCAGGTCGTGCCTTAATAAGCCACCGTTTCCATAGGGAGAGGAACCAAGCCTTTTGTCACCCCTGGGGGCAATATCCTTAATTTCTGACAGTAGCGTCCCATTTTCGTCAAATAGTTGATCTGGCTGATAGCTGCGCATCCATGCTTCTAGTTGACGCAGATGCTCTGGATTGTTGTGCATCCCCCCCCATGGGTACTTGGTGAGCCCGCCAGAACCCTTCAACTTTGTGTCCATCCACCTCGACGGGGCCCGTCCATCCTTTGGGAGATCGCAGTACGATCATGGGCCAGATGGGACGAGTTGCCACCCCGCTGGAACGGGCTTCCTGTTGAATGCTATGAATCCGAGCGATGCAGTGATCTAAGGTAGCTGCCATTGCCTGATGCATTGATTCCGGCTCGGAACCTTCTACAAAGTAAGGTTCGTATCCGTAGCCTTCAAACAGTGCCTTCAATTCTCGGGGACTAATCCGAGAGAGAATCGTGGGGTTGTTGATCTTATATCCATTCAGGTGCAGCACCGGCAATACTGCACCATCCCGAATTGGGTTGATGAATTTGTTGGAGTGCCAGGAGGTTGCCAATGGCCCTGTTTCGGCTTCGCCATCTCCCGGCATGGACACCACAATGAGGTTGGGATTATCAAATGCCGCACCAAAGGCGTGGGAAAGACTATAGCCCAACTCACCCCCCGTCATGAATAGAACCGGGGGTCTCAGGGGTGCAGTGACTGCCGATGCCACCAGGAAAGGAGAACTGCTTGAAAAAATGTTCCATCCCTGCTGCATCTTCGCTGCATTCAGCGTAGAAGTGGGAATAGGAGCCTTCTAGATAACAGGGACCGAGATATCCAGGCGCACCATGACCAGCCCCGACCAAAAAAAGTAAATCTTGGTCAAATTTCTTAATTACCCGGTTGAGATGGGTGTAAAGGAAGCTAATTCCGGGACTGGAACCCCAATGTCCTAGCAAGCGATTCTTAATCTGTTCGGGCTTTAATGGCTCTCTAAGTAATGGATTACTCCGGAGATAAATCATGCCAACGGCTAAATAGTTAGCAGCTGACCAATAGGAATGGAGCTTACGGATCTCTTCTTGGCTGAGGGGGCTTCCCTCAATTGTGGAACGAGCGGTTCCAAAGGCGCTAATTGATGTGTTCATGGTTGGGTTTGGAGTAGCAGCGTTGAATTTTGATGGTAAAACTTTACGATTTGGACTTTAGAGGGCTTTAAAAGCCCTGTTTATTTAGAACTTTAAAAGCCCTGTTTATTTAGAACAGATACATTAACCAGCTTGATTGGCACCTAACGTGAAACATATAATCTACAAAAGCGACCCAGTTTATTAGCTTCAAGCTTACGTTTAACACTTCTATGTTTAGAATTTCAATCATCATAATCAGTTTTTCACCAAGGAAATGTTCCTAATGTTTGTCGGAAACATTTCCTTTTCTCAATCACTAGTCAAGCTTCTACTTGAAGTCCAGATATTGACAGGGACAATTCGGGATTCTCTCGTTCAGCGACTTAACTGTAAAATATCCGATAACCCTTGAAAGGGAGATGACTTTCTGGAGCTTTCAAGATATTCAATACTCAATTGATTGAGCAAGGGTAATACAGTATTCTCCTTCGTAAATCGCATTACAATCAAAGCAAGATTCCGAAAAATAGAGATGGATTTAGATTCATATTGTACCGCAATTATTGTACCGCAATTATGGGTAAATAACTAGATAGTTGACTTGGTAAACCCAGGAGCATAAAGAGGTTAATAGATGTTTAAGGAAATATTATTGAAATGGATGCTTGTATAGAATAAATATTAAATTTTGCTTATTTTAAATTAATGAAATAAGATTTTTTCTGACAGGCCTGCAGCTGAGATTAAATAATCTGAATTCTAAATTCCTTTGACCTCAGCCTACTCTTCTCTAAATACAGGTTTGTTTCTGTGATTGTTGTTTTCAATATCTTCTGTAAAACCTTGAAGCGGTTGATGTTTTTAAATGATTTAATCTGGAGCGGATAAATTCCCCGGCTCATCTGGGTTTGAGATGATGAGAAAGACTAATGACTTTCTCCATAAGGCTTTCAGGCTTTATTCATGAATTAACTTGTATGGAGTGACACATTTTTTCATCAAGATCCCAGAAGAGCCAATACCCTGCTGCTTGCGGCGTTTACACAAAGCGGGGCATTACGGAATTTTAGGGCTCCGCAAGTTTTACTTATGATTTTATAAGTTTTTCATCAATTATGTGATTTTGCCAGGAGCATGAGGTTTATCTATATGAAAGACAAACAAAGGCGATCGCAGAGTTATTCTCCCCGATCGCCTAATTTTGGATCTTAGTTTCGTATCCTGACTCTAGGGAGCCAGGGCATTGCCTCTCAGCAAGCTTCCGATCGTCTTAGCGGTGATCTTCAACTGTACCAACGGGTTGGCAGGTACCACCGTCTTATACAGATAGCTGTCAAAGGTGAGTTTTTGCACATCCAAGTCTGCGCACATTTCCACGAAGGCTTCGCGGGTGGCATCGGAGCGATAGAAGACTGTTTGCAGCAGATCTAAAACTTTGTAAGTGATGCCGTAGGTTCGATCCCAGCGTTTCAGATAAACTTTGAGATCCGCCTCAGTCGGAATCCGGGTCCCCTGATTGGAGAACTCAACAATGGTCTCGGCACACATCCGCCCAGACTTGGCAGCAAAGTAAATCCCTTCACCCGAGGACTTGGTTACATAACCAGCAGCATCTCCCACCAGGGCTGCCCGACCAACGACCCGCCGGGGACGGGGATGTTCGGGAATGGGATGAGCTTCGACTTTAATGATTTTGCCCCCCCGGCAGTTTTTCGGCGGCACGGGCTCGAATCCCCGCCTGAAGTTTTTTGATGTCGGCTTTGTTGACCTGCATGGTGCCAGTTCCGACCGCCACATGGTCATACTTGGGAAATACCCAGGCGTAGAAATCTGTGGAGACATCATTGCCCACATACATTTCCGCCAGATCTTCATAGTAGGCCATTTTATCTTCGGGCAGTCGGATACGCTCTTGGAAGGCGATCGCGTAGTTATAGTCCCCAGCATCCATCGCTTTGGCAACGCGGGAGTTTGCCCCATCGGCTCCAATCACCAGATCCACTTTCAGGGTCTTGGCGGTTCCCTCCAAGCTGCCATCGGAGTGATCCGCATAGTGAATCGTAGAAGCGTCAGTGCTGTTTGTGGAAAGCTCTAGGGTATGAACCGTGCCATTGATCAGATGAGCCCCACACTCCACAGCGCGATCGCG
Source organism: Neosynechococcus sphagnicola sy1 (assembly GCF_000775285.1). Classification (NCBI taxonomy): domain Bacteria; kingdom Bacillati; phylum Cyanobacteriota; class Cyanophyceae; order Neosynechococcales; family Neosynechococcaceae; genus Neosynechococcus; species Neosynechococcus sphagnicola. The sequence goes on from NZ_JJML01000019.1 coordinate 70,178, forward strand.
GAGGAAGCCATCTAAAACTTCCCGACGGCACATGCCAATATACTCATCCGCTTTCAGGGTATTACCAATGTTGACCTCAACATTCGAGGGCGAGATCATCTTCATCTTCCGCACTCGTCGATCAATGATGTGAGGCGGCAGATTAAACTCACTTACCATACACAGCGGAATGGCACCGCCACAGGGTTTGACGTTATCTAATTTGCGTTCTATCAGGTAGGTTTCAATCCCAGCTTTCGCCAGCGTCTCAGCAGCGGAGGAGCCTGCTGGACCCGATCCAACAACAGCAACCCGTAGTACCAAAGGTTTTCTCCCAATCTGTTTATGGCTACAGAGTGGATGGTATCACGGTTGAATTGGTTGCTGAGTCAGGATTCCAGGGATATGAATGAATTGCAACAGACCTTAACACGTTGCAACCAAGAGCCCGGCACCCCACCTAGAGGCAAACTAATGACTGGGCCGACGCTCAGTGGCTGCTGATTCTACCAGTGTCGCTGTGAAGGCGATCTTTTCAGGTAAAGCCCCTACCTGTAAACTACCGTTGATCATGCCCTTGTGAACCGTACCGATTAATTGCACTGCTGGGGATGGATGCGAAGCGCTCTGGCACAGATGCAACTGGGGCATAGATCCAGTGAGGGAGATCTGTTGCTGCTGCAATTTACCTAACATCGATAACGTGGGTTCCAAAACTGCTGTTGGCTGCGAGTGCGACAGCCCTGAAGATGGAACTGCGTCCTTGTCGGTGTTTTTCACCAAAAATAGTCCCCCATTGAGGTAAATACCAGACTGATGAAGAATTAACTCGAGGGTGGGAGGGGGCGTTCCTTGCAGGCACGGTAAGGAGCTTTGAATCTCAACTTCATACTTACCATTGATTGGGGGCGGAGCCTGAAGGTGAGTGCTACCGTAAGCGGTGACCCAGCTAAACAAGAGAATGACGAAGGTAGTGGCACCCCCATAAAATGCCATGGATTTTAAACGCAGGTTACGGCTCATGATACGTTTCCTGGTGGGTTACTATCAAGGGGGGGATGGGGCTTCAGCGATCGCTAACATGGAGGCCAGGTGAGAGGTCACGTGACTGTAACGCCGGGTAATCAGCAGAGAAGATTTGCAGGCGATCGCCAGTTCATCGGCATATCTGCCCAGGGTTTGGCGTTCCAATCCCCATTCACGACTCGCTCCCGCGATTGTTAAATCAAAATTAGCAGAAGCTTCCACCACTGATTGCAAGGGATCGGGTGCCTCTATGGCTGGGAATTCAATCCGTTCCCGGGCGACGGTGGGGAGCTTCTCCATCAGCGATCGAAATTCATAGCTCAAGTCATGGGGGGGCTGATCACTGGAATGAAGCCGCAAAATGGTGAGACGACATTGCTCACTATTGAGCACCAACCTTAAGGCCAGTTCTAACCCCAGATCACTGTGGATATTAGGTGCATAGGGTAATAGGACCGAGGTTAAGGCATCGCGACCCCGATCAATAAACACGGCTACATCCACAGGAGCACTGTTGAGGATCTTGCCAACGCGCCCTCCCAGTCTGTTACTACTAAACGCAGGCCGATGCCAGCCAACGAGGATGAGATTCGCCTGATCGAGCTCGGCAATGGTGGCAGTTTCCCTGGCAACATCAAGGGACGGGTGAATGATGGGGTGGACAAGCGGACGAATTTCCGGTGGTTCTAGAGTCTGAATTAATTCTGTAATCCGATCCCGACGTTGTCGAATCTCGCGATCGACTTCGGCAGGCAAACTGCCAAAGGCATAGTCTTCTTCCACTTCAATTAAGCTCAGCGGATGCACCACTGCCGGTTGGAGGCGTGTGCCCGCAATTCGCCCCGCCAATTGTACCAACCCTTTTTGGGTACTCGGATTCGCGACGGGCACTAAGACGCGATAGGTAGGTTTAACTGGTTCATCAGCGTCTGCCGTGGCAATCAAGTCCAAGCGAATTAATTTTTTGGGGAAGGTCCACTCCAGCAGCGGCGAGGTCATAAAGGTGGTCACCAAGGCCATAATCACCAGCATGGTGAACAACAGCGGTGAAATCACATTCAGGCTGAGGCCAATATTGAGCACAATCAGTTCCGTTAGCCCTCGGGTATTCATCAGCCAACCTAGAGCAGAAGCTTCCCGCTTCTCAATGCCACTGACTCGGGCTGCAAAATAGGTTCCAATATATTTTCCAGAGATTGCGACTAACAAGACCAGCCCACAGAGTAACCAGAGTTCTGGGCGATTCAAAAGACCAATTTCCGTGCGCAGCCCACTATAGGCAAAAAATACGGGCAGCAGAAATATCAGGACAAAATCCTCCGGTTTTTTCTGCCAACTCACGGGTGAGGGCAGCATGTTTGGGCATGACTGCCCCCAGTAAAAATGCACCAAAGATCAGATGGATGCCAATGAGTTCTGTCACCAAGGCAGAGGTAACCACCCCCATGTAAATTCCGGCTACCACCAGCTGGGTGAGGCGTCCGGTGCGATCGTAGTGCTTGGCAAGGCGGCGGAGAAACCATCGCCCAACGGTGAGCATAGCAGCGATGTAGAGAAGTGACAGCACAATGGTGGGAATGGCAGCAGTCATACTATTTGTCTGGGCAACCGCGATCGCCACGGCCAGAATGCACCAAGCCGTTACATCATCGACCGCTGCACAGGTCAGAGCCAGTGTACCCAGGCGGGTTCCCTGTAAGTTGCTCTCCGTAATAATCCGGGCTAGAACGGGAAATGCTGTAATCGACATCGCAGCCCCTAGGAACAAGGCAAAGGCGGTGAAGGCAACATCCCCACTAGAAACCAGAGGATAGAGGAGCAAGGCCAGCAACGTTCCCAAGGCAAAGGGTGTCAAAATACTGACGTGGGAGGTGAGAATGGCAACCTGTAGCTGTCCCTTGAGGTACTTAGGGTCAAGTTCCATCCCAATCAGGAACATGAAAAAAATCAATCCGATCTGAGCGAGGACATTCAGCACAGGTACCGTTGTTGGGGGGAACAACGCTGCGGAAATGTCCGGTGCAATCCAACCCAGGAAGGATGGCCCCAGCAAAATTCCGGCTATGATCTCACCAATGACAAGGGGTTGCTTCAGCCAGCGACATCCCTGCCCCAACAGCCTTGACAAGGCGATCACAACTAGAATGTCAATCAGAACCAGAACAACTGTCTGCATAGTTTTGAGGTCGCCCTAAAAATGCAAGAAGCCACCGCAATTGTGGCATGATCCTCTCGCTCACGACGCTTACCGAAAGGTTTCCTACCCCATCAAAGGCTAGGGGGGCGGTAGAACGGATTTGAAGATGCTGAGAGCGCCTTCCCAGGAAGGCGCTCTCAGCCCATGGAGGCTGATGAATCGGGAACGCCCTACTCACTCGCTGGTTTCGGTGGTTTCCGGGAACGTCTGCTTCAGCTCATCTAGGAGGTCGTCGATCTCCTCAAGGGCCTGATTAACATCAATGCGCAAGATACCGAGACTCGGTTCTTCTAAAAGACGTACCAGGCATTCACGCTTTTCTCTGACCACAGCAACCCGTGTTTGCAGGGTTTGAGCTTCCATATTTGATCCTCCTTGGGTGAATCCCGGTTCCAATAGCGAACCTCAATATTGACGATTTTAAGTTGTTGTTATCAATAATGTTGTTGGCCAACTTACCGGAATGGGCTGAATGCAGTTGCTGTGCCGCGCGAAACCTGTCCACTTTGGCGGTGGCTCTCCGGAGGTAGAGATGGTGTAAGCTATTGCTTAAGATTCTCTCGGCAGAGTTTCTAATCCCGTCATCCTCTGCTGGGCAATGAGCCAGTCAAGCCAAGAGGATCTAGCATCCAGCGATGGAGCAACGGTCTCGCGACCGAATAGCGGCGACGCCAATGACCATTGCCCCCACGACTGAAGCGGCAGGGAAGAGGATAAAAGTTATGTCTGTGGAAACCGTTGAGAAACGATCAACCGTTCGGAAAATTGCTCCCCGATACCGTGTGTTACTCCATAACGATGATTACAACTCCATGGAGTATGTAGTCCAGGTATTGATCACAACAATTCCCAATCTGAGTGAGCCGCAAGCGGTCAACATTATGATGGAAGCCCACACCAATGGGTTGGCCGTGGTGATCATCTGTGCCCAAGAACACGCTGAGTTCTACTGCGAAACCTTACGGAGTCACGGTCTCAGTAGCACCATTGAGCCGGATGAATAACTACAAACAGCGGGGAATGTCGATCCCCCGATCCACCCTGGGCTGACGCTCAATGCTCCCTCGGGACACCCATCGTCTTGCCACTGCTGCGGCTCCGGTACGGATCGGGATTTTCATCTTGCTCTTGCTGGTCTGCTGGTTACCCTTGGCTGCGGCGATGTTGTGGCTAGTTTGCGATCGCAATCTCGCCAGCATTTTGACAATGGGGTTGCTCTTCGGGGAATTTCTGTTGCTCGTTTGGGCATGGGGGCACCTGGTTTACCGAGAGTCGAATCTATTTCACCGCTATGGGCTGCGTTGGACTGCGGTGAATGGCCAGGATTATCTCCGAGGGCTGGGCGTTGGTTTCTGGTTGTTATGGGCGCTGTTTGGGGTGGAAGGCTGGCTGGGTTGGTTGGTGTGGCAACCGCCGACCCATGGCTGGGTGGGGCTACTGCTGGCAGGGTTCATGGTTGGCCTCGGGGTGGGATTGGCAGAAGAACTATTCTTCCGGGGGTGGTTGCTGGATGAACTGCAACGAGACTATCCGCCCCAGTTGGTGTTGTGGGTAACGAGTCTGATCTATGCTGGACTGCATTTTCTCCGACCCCTGCCAGAGATTTTTAGAACCTGGCCCCAATTTTTAGGCTTAGTGATCCTGGGGGTGATCTTAGTAAGAGCCAAGGCTGTTACCCAGGGACGATTGGGACTGGCCATTGGCATCCATGGGGGATTGGTTTGGGGTTACTACCTGATCAATGTGGGTCAACTGGTGCGCTACACCCAAGCAGCACCTGCCTGGGTCACCGGCATTGATCACAACCCCTTGGCTGGCTTGATGGGGCTGTTATTTTTAGGATTGCTTGCAGAGCTTCTGCGCTGGGGTTGGTTAGGAAGGGGGCAGTTTTAAGGCTAGGGTTAAGCCATCGCCAATGGGCACCAGACTCAGTGCCACCCGTTGATCCATTGCTAGTTTTTGGTTAAAGGCACGAATGGCTTGGGTATGGTGGTCCTGGCTTTGGGGATCACTGACCCGCCCTCCCCAAAGCACATTATCAATGGCAATCAGGCCACCGGGACGGATCAATTGCAGCGATCGCTCGTAGTAGAGACTCTGATTTTCCTTATCGGCATCAATAAAGGCAAAGTCAAAGGTTTCGGCCTCTCCAGCTGTGAGCAGTTGCTCCAGGGTTTCCAGGGCTGGAGCCAAGCGAAGGTCGATTTTGTCGGCGACGCCAGCTCTCTGCCAGTAGCGTTGGGCGATCGCGGTGTACTCCTGACTGCGATCGCAGGCAATGATTTTGCCGTCGGGGGGTAAAGCCAGGGCAACCACTAAGGCGCTATAACCCGTGAAGACCCCCACCTCTAGGGTTTTGCGAGCCTGGAGCAGCTGCACCAAAAGTGCCATAAACTGCCCCTGCTCCGGAGCGATTTGCATCCGAGCCATGGGGTGCAAGGCCGTCTCTTCCCGGAGTTGCCGCAGCACCTCTGGTTCCCGCAGGGAAACCGACAAGAGATAATCGTAAAGGGTATCGCCTAAAGTAATCGTTTGACGGGACACTGTGGAAATCCTGCCAGAAATAATTTGAACCTGCCCACAATCTATACTAGCCCTAGGGAGTGGCTGCGCTTGCACCAGCCTTGATCCCTAGACCGGGATGTCACAGGTTTGGTAATGCTTGACAGATCACTAGTCACTGGATAAGGAGCGGGAGATGATAGGACGGCTGCTGATGATCCTGTTGATGGGGTTGCTCACCGCGTGCGGAGGACTCTCAGAACCAAAGATCTCAACGATCCAGCAGGCGATCGCGATGGAAGTCAGCTACACCCAGCAATCCCTCACCCGCCTCCTGCAACTAACCGCCACGACCCCACCCAAGTTCTCCATCAGCCATGTGCAGGTTCAACAGCAAGACCCCCTGGAAATTCAAAACCTCACTGGGTTTCATATTCAGGGTCACTATGACTTAACGCTGCAATTACCTCAACGACCGATCTACCAGCAACAGAACACCTTTGACATCTACCTGCAACGACAGCAGGAGGGTAAATCCTGGCGACTGGCACACCCCCAAGGCGATGGCACGTGGAAAACCGAATTAATTTCCGGCTAATACCCAGCAGGGAGCCGGGATCAAGGTGAATGCGGATGGCGAGACTCGAACTCGCAAGGCAAAGCCACACGCCCCTCAAACGTGCGCGTATACCAATTCCGCCACATCCGCATGGTTCATTTTTTGATGCCTAACAATTGTAGCACTCTGTCGGGATTTCCAGCGTGATAGGATGGGCTACTGGGTAGCAAATCTTCAAAGTCTGTTTTCTTGGTAGGGTAGGCTGCTTGTACGCCACCCTGCGGACTCTTCCTGCAACAGGCCTCCTCCCCCAGGAATATGCTGAATTTGTACTGATCGCGCTGGCAGATGCATTTTTCAAAAATTTTGATTGCCAACCGGGGGGAAATTGCACTCCGGATTCTCCGTACCTGTGAAGAAATGGGCATTGCGACGGTTGCGGTACACTCAACGGTCGATCGTCATGCCCTCCACGTTCAATTGGCTGATGAGAGCGTCTGTATTGGTGATCCTCCCAGTAGTAAAAGTTACTTGAATATTCCGAATATCATCGCCGCAGCCTTGACGCGGAATGCAACTGCCATCCATCCAGGGTATGGATTCTTGGCAGAAAATGCTCGCTTTGCGGAAATCTGCGCCGATCATAACCTGGCGTTCATTGGCCCCTCCCCCGAGGCCATTCGAGCCATGGGAGACAAGTCCACCGCCAAAGCCACGATGCAACAGGTGGGGGTACCGACGGTTCCTGGCAGTGACGGGTTGCTGACCCATGAAAAAGAAGCCATCGTGGTTGCCCGCAAGATTGGCTACCCTGTGATTATCAAAGCCACCGCTGGCGGTGGGGGGCGGGGAATGCGACTGGTTCGGGAAGAATCCGAATTCATCCGCGCCTTTCAGGCTGCCCAAGGAGAGGCAGAAGCAGCCTTCGGTAATTCAGGAGTCTACCTAGAAAAATTTATTGAGCGCCCACGACACATTGAGTTTCAAATCCTAGCCGACAGTTACGGGAACGTGATTCATCTAGGAGAACGAGACTGCTCGATTCAGCGGCGGCATCAAAAACTACTAGAAGAAGCTCCCAGCCCAGCTCTCAGTGATTCGTTGCGGCGGCAAATGGGGGAGGCCGCCATCCTGGCCGCCCAGTCCATTCAATATCTGGGAGCTGGCACGGTGGAATTCTTGTTGGATCAATCGGGGAAATTCTATTTCATGGAGATGAATACCCGGATTCAGGTAGAGCATCCGGTCACCGAAATGATTACCGGATTGGATCTGATTGCCGAGCAAATTCGGATTGCCCAGGGGGAAAAACTCAACTTAACCCAGGCTCAGGTTAAGTTCCAGGGTCATGCCATTGAATGTCGGATTAATGCGGAAGATCCCGATTACAACTTCCGTCCCCATCCCGGACGAATTAGCGGTTATCTCCCTCCCGGTGGACCAGGGGTGCGCATGGATTCCCATGTCTATACCGACTATGAGATCCCCCCCCTACTATGATTCTCTGATTGGCAAACTGATTGTTTGGGGATGTGATCGCAATGCTGCCATCCATCGGATGAAGCGGGCACTGCGAGAATGTGCGATCACAGGACTGCCGACTACCATTAGTTTTCACCAGAAAGTTCTAGAGACAACAGAATTTCTCAATGGCGAGGTCTACACCAACTTCGTTGAGCAGATGATGCAGCGACAGTCGAATTCAGATCAGTGAGGATTTTTGGAATTTTTGCAGCTCAAAAAACAAAGTTGTTAACCCCCTAGGGAGTTAACAGCAGGGTCAATAAGCCCTGCTGACCCAACAGCAGTTCCCGCAGCAGGCTAAAAATCCCAAACCAGATAATAGGAGTAATATCAACACCGCCCAGGGGGGGCAGCCATTTGCGTAAGGGGATCAATAATGGCTCCGTCGGCCACGCGATCAGACAAACGGGAAACTGATTTAATTCAACTTGGGGATACCAGGTGAGGACAATTCGGGCAATGAAGAGGAGGCTCATCAACCCCAGGAACAAGCCCAGTCCCCAGGTTGTCAGCAATGCAGTGGTCATGAATCCTTAAGCTTTGTAACACTGTTGTTCTCATTTTACTGCCATCGATGGATCTTGCGATCCAGGTGGGGGTCAGCTAGGGTGACAAGCCAGGTGGGGAGGGCTAGAGGCCATTCTGGCTCTGGAGGAGCGGCTATAGCCATGACTATCCGGGAGTTGAGATTTGGCAGGGCGTTTCTCAGAAGGTTGCCAGAATGGCTTCTCAAGGTTGTAACAGACGGTTAAAATTTAGAAATTAGGAAATCTTGTAAGAAAGGATGAAGATCGATGACTCCTTCGTTAGCTAATTTTCTCTGGAGTTTGCTCTGGGGTACCGTGATTGTAGTGGTTCCAGTCACTGTGGGCCTGGTCTTTATCAGTCAAAAAGATAAGATTCAACGTTCCTAACCTTACTGTCAGCATCCCCTGACCTCAGCTTCCGGCAGTCGTTGACTCTTGTAGTCCCCTGTCGAGCTGAGGTTTTATATTGAGCGCCGTAGTCTCAAATCTGCTGCCCATGCTCCCAAGTTCTGTGAAGGACGGTAGGAGTGACTTGCTAACATAGAGGCTGAAACAGGAGACAGGACATGGTAAACATTGGGTTCGGCTGGAGTAGCCTGCTAGGTGTTGTGCTGGTGGTGGCAGGGGCAGCCCTGTACTTTCTACGATCAGTCCGTCCGGCTCTGGCACGGGATCACGATATCTTTTTTGCCGCAGTGGGCTTACTCTGCGGTGGCATCCTTTTTTTCCAGGGTTGGCGGCTGGATCCAATTTTGCAATTTGGACAATTTTTGCTCACGGGTTCTGCGATTTTCTTTGCCGTTGAAAGCATCCGCATGCGGGGAGTGGCAACGGAACAGGCCAAGCGGGACACCCCAATTGTGGATGAGGATCGTCCGGTCAGCCGGGTATACCAGGCCGAACTGGATGAGCTCAATCCCTACGATGAACGTCCTGTCACTCGCCGGATTCGGGGCACCCGGGACACTCGGTCTACCTATGCTGATGAATATGAAGGAGAAGTGCGCCGTCGTCCGCCAAGTCGAGGCAGCAGCAGTGGCACGGTGGATCGTCCGGTCACGGATGCTGGCGATCGCAGCCGCAGGCGGCGTCCCCGCCCAGAGACTCCGGCCTCCGATCAACCCATAACTACAGCAGGTCGAGAGGGCTATCGGGAGAGCGGAACCAAACCTCCCCGCCCTAGCAGCAGTCCTTCCCCTCGCCCCTCCGAACCTCGGAACTCGGGCTCGGATGCTCCCCCACGTCCCAAACGACCGCGTCCAACCCAAGAGACTGTGCGCCAGACTCCCCCTTCGACGATCGATCCCCCCGCCGATGACTACGCAGATTATCGGCCGGTCAACTACCCGGATGAAGACGACAATTCAGGGAATTTTGATTAGGGGAGGGACGGCTCCCCATCGATCCCTTCCCAGCCACGCCAAGGGTTTCCACGCTAGGGCTCGTCAGGTTGCTCTGGGGCTGATCACCAGCCTGGGTTTAACCCTGGTCGGGTGCGGCTCTGGGTCAGGGCCGCTGGGATCGATGTTCCTCAACAGTCGCTATACCGATCAACAACCCGCTCTCAGTGGAGATGGTCGCTTCCTGGCTTTTGTTTCCAGTCGCAATGGTACTGCCCAGATCCTGTTCTATGACCTGCAACAGCGCCGATTTTGGGATCTTCCGGGCTTAAATCGACCGGATGCGATCGCTGAAAGTCCAAGTCTCAGTTACACAGGCCGCTACCTTGTCTATCTCTCTGCAGCCCAGGGACGTCCAGAGATACAGCTCTATGATCGGATTACCCAGCGGGTACAGCCGCTAAGCGTGGGTTATCGAGGTTGGATGCGTCACCCGAGTATGAGTCCCGATGGTCGCTATATTGCCTTTGAAAATAGCCTGCGGGGACAATGGGATATTGAAGTGTTCGATCGCGGTCCCAATATTGAATTAGACCGACCCAATGATGGTCGTCCCCAGCCATCTCCGGTGACAGTGCCGCCCTAACCATGGTTTTCCCCTGTTCTGATTCCAGGGTTGTGAAATCGACCCAACCTATCAGTCTCCTGCTGGCGATCGCGGCGCTGTTAGGCAGTTGCACAAGTGCTCCTCGGCTTTTGAGCTTTCCCTTTGATGCCGCCGGACGCAGCCTCAACAGCCCCTTTATGGAAGCCACTCCCCGCATGGCGGGTCGGTTTTTAGTGTTTGTCTCCGATCGTCGGGGGAGTCAAGATATTTATCTGTTCGATGCCGTAGAGCGACGCTTAGTTGATCTGCCGGGCTTAAATGCCCTCGATCTGCTGGCAACCAGTCCGGCTGTCTCTGCGGATGGGCGTACTATTGTCTTTGTGGGTAGTCGTCAGGGGCAATCGGATCTCTATCTCTACAATCGCGACACCACTCAGCTCCAGAACCTCACGGACAATCTTCCAGCCCAAGTGAGTGACCCGACGATCAGTGCCGATGGTAGTACCATTGCCTTTGCCGCCAGCATCAATGGGCAATGGGATATCCTAGTCTATAACCGTTTCGGGCAGCCCTTGAATATCCCCGTCGAACCCCGCTAAACTCTTGCTGGCTTGAGCCTTTGGGACTGAATTCATGATTGAGTCTGATCATCACTTACCGCCAGTCCAGCCCCATGACAGTGTCTCTCACAGTCATCCCCACACCCATATCCACTCGGAAGCCTCCCTGCGCCAGATCGTCAATCGCCTCTCTCGCATTGAGGGGCATATCCGGGGAATTAAGGTGATGGTACAAGAAAGTCGCCCCTGCCCCGATGTTTTGGTGCAGATTGCGGCGATTCGGGGGGCATTGGATCGAGTTGCCCGTCTGGTTCTTGATGAACACTTGACGGAGTGCATTGCCAGGGCAGCCGCAGCTGGCAATATTGAAGCTGAGATTGAGGAGTTGAAGATTGCCCTCGATCGCTTTCTGCCGTGAACTTCCCCCAGGGACTAAGTTGCCTGTCCCTTCAGCCGCCGCTTCACCCCTTCGGCAATTTTTTGCCCCAAGTATTCTGGGATTAAGCTTTCGTCGGGGCCGAGGAGATACAGAATCAGGCGCGTTCGTCCCCGCCACACCAGCAGGGTGGCATTGACAATCAGCAAGTCCTCGTGCCAGATGGCATTCATAACTTTGTAAAACAAACCCGGTTGGTTGTCAGCTTCAACCAGCAGGGCGGGCAGATGAAAAACCGGGTCAACATAGAACTCTGTTTCCACATGTTCTACCCCCTCATTGAGCTTAAACTCTACGGTCAGCATTTCTTCGACCTCAAATCGTCCCGCCAAGGCCTCACGAATGGCGCGACAGGTATTTTCAGCGGTCTTATCCGTCAGCGGCTTCCCACCCCGAGACAGGATTAATTTCACAAAGACCAGCATCGGGGCAGAAATTTGCCCATACAAGCTCAGACTGTGAATCGTCAGCCCATAGGCAGCGAGAACGCCAAAGATGTCACTGAGTAAAAATGACTGATTGCGATAGACAAATTGGAGGACACTGCGATTGCCTTCGGGCTTGATTTCAATCACAGCTTGCTGACTGTGGTATAGCTGGTAGGCCAACTTGAGGTTTTGTAGTTGAACCTCACTACTGACAAATTGCTCATAGAATTTCGGAAACGCCTTATTGAAGCGTTTAAGGAGTTCTAGCGTCGAGGATTTCAGACCCGGAGCCATAATCGTTTAAGAGAGTACGGGCGATATACTAGCTAGTACTGTTATCTAGCTTCACTACCTTAGCCACATCTGCATGGGTTTTTGGAAAAACTTATTTACTGGTTCTGATCCGGCTTCAGCCCCGAAGGCAACCCAGCTTGAGGAGTATTCTACTGAAGTTGTAGGTCAATATACCAGTGGCAATGCCCGCCTCTTCTTCAGTACAGAACGGGAAATAGATCTGTATGAACTGGAGGAACTGTGTGATGCAGTTGGCTGGTCGCGTCGTCCCATGCGCAAGGTCAGAAAGGCACTTCAGTTTAGTTTTTTGGTGATGACCATCTGGGAGCAACGGAGCAGTCAGCGACGGCTGGTGGGATTTGCCAGAGCCACCTCTGACCATGCTTTCAATGCCACTATTTGGGATGTGGTCATCCATCCCACCTATCAGGGTAAGGGGTTGGGCAAGGCCATGATGAAGCAGATGATTAAGCAACTTCGCACGGAAGATATCAGTAACATTACTCTATTTGCCGACCCCCAAGTGGTTGATTTTTACCGAGGGTTAGGGTTTATGTCCGATCCGGAAGGCATTAAGGGCATGTTCTGGTATCCTGACTAACCCCCCCATGCCCCCCCATGCACCGACTGTTAAGGTTCCCTGGACAGCTGGCCGCTGCGATCGCCTTTTATACCTGTTTACCGCTTCCAGGAGCTTGGGCCTTAGATTTCCAGGGGGTGGCGAGGTTGGCTCCCTTTGTGGGGGTGTTGTTCGGGGGGGGGGCTGAGTCTGCTGGATACGGGGTTAAACCTTCTCGGAGTGCCGATCTTGACCCGCAGTGCCCTGGTGGTGGTCGCCTGGATGGGGATCACGGGGGGGACTGCATTTAGATGGGGCGATGGATACCGCCGATGGTTTAGCGGTGACGAATCCAGAGCGGCGGTTAGCCGTGATGGCAGATAGTGTCACAGGTGCCTTTGGGGCGATGTCGGCAATTGCCCTGGTGTTGCTGAAAACTACAGCCCTGAGCGATTTGAACCGGGATCGGGGGTTTGCAATGATTGCATCGGCGGGGTGGGGGCGGTGGGGGCAATTGGTGGCGATCGCCCGGTACCCTTACCTGAAACCCATGGGTAAAGGAGCCTTCCATAAAGCTGCGATCCGCTCTAGGTGGGAGGTACTGCCCAGCGCAGTGCTGTTGTTAGGCATCAGTGGGCTTCAGACTCTACTCCACCCGGATCGTTTCTGGGTGGCCATGGCAGCCGCGATCTCCGGCAGTGGTCTGGCCTGCTTAACCGCAGCTTGGTTCGATCACAAACTCGGCGGCCATACGGGTGATACCTACGGAGCGGTGGTGGAATGGACCGAGGCATTGTTGCTGTGCCTACTGACAGCTTGTTAACTCCCCTGGGTGGGAGCTGCTGGCGGGGGTGGTTTCAAACGACATCGAGCGGTGATGATTGCTTGTCGAAACCCTAACACTACCAAAATATTGGCCAGGGTCAGAAATGCTTCGGCGGAGCCATGGAGCCAATCTACATTGGCTAAGGATTGACCATAGACGGCCTGGGAATAGATTCCGGCTGGGATGGTGACCGCTACAAAGACCAAGGTGCCATAGAACCCCATCAGGGCTAATCGAGGCATCTGTCCGGAACGGGTTAAGAACCAGAGAAAGCCTAGGTAGGGAAACAGGGATAGGGCAAAGAGGGTTTCTTTATTCATGACATAGGAATTGATCACTCAGCGTCAGTCAGCCTTAGGGCTAATCCGATGGGGCAGTTGTTGAGGGAGGGCTGGGGGAGACCCGCAGGGGAGCGGTCGAACGCCACAACCACCAAGCGGCTGCCATCAATGTGCAATTGCCCACCAGGGTCATGGTTGCTTGCAAGATCACCAACCACTCAAGGGCTGGGGCATTGTCAAAAAACGTGCCAGGTACAGGCACACATCGCACTCACCAATGCCGGTAACATCGCCAGGGACAGCCACCACCAGGCACGGTTTTGCTGCACTTCCCCATAGCTCCAGATTAGCCAGGTAGCAACGATCCACTCAATGACGCTGGAGATATGGATGAACCAGGTTGGCAGGGAGAGGACATTCATAGGATGATGCTGAGGGTTGTGAGCCGATGTCGCAGGTCAGTACTCATTCAGTATGGGACAAATTCGAGCGGTTTTGTGTGGCTACTACGGTCAAGGCAATGGGGGCGATGAGGCCCTGCTGGCTACGTTACTGCAAATGTTGCCCTCCCACGTCCAACCCCTAGTACTCTCAGGCAACCCCCTGGAAACCGAGCAACGCTATGGGGTTGCCAGTTGCGATCGCACTTCTCTCCTCAAGGTGCTGAAAGCCCTTTACCAAGCGGATGCCTTCATTTGGGGCGGGGGGAGTCTAATCCAAGATGCCACCAGTGCCCTGAGTCCCTTTTATTATCGGGGGATTGATGGCGATCGCCCAGGGATTGGGTCTGACAACCATTGCCTGGGCTCAAGGCATTGGTCCCCTGAGACGCCCCCTCACCCGGTGGCTAGCCAAACAGACCTTTAGAGGCTGCACTGCTGTGAGTGTGCGCGATCGTGGTTCGGCGAATCTCCTCTCCCAATGGCAAATTCCCTGGCAGTTGGCACCGGACCCAGTTTGGGCTTTGGCATCGTCCCCAGCCCCAAGTCTGGAACCCCGACCGTTGCCGCAGGTGGCCGTTGCCCTCCGCAGTCACCCCCTCCTCACAGCGCCGCGATTGGCTGACCTCACCCAAGCCCTGATTGACTTTCAGCGGGTCACTCAAACCTATCTCCTGCTGGTGCCGTTTCAGCCCTCCCAAGATCTGGCTCTAGCAGAGACTCTGCAATCCCAATTACCCGGCGTGAGTGAGATTATTGGCTTTGCCGATCCCCGACAAATGAAAGGACTATTCCAGGGAGTCACCATGGCGATCGCCATGCGTTATCACGGATTGATCATGGCTGCTGCCGAGGGCTGTCGGTGTTTTGCTCTCAGCTACGATCCCAAGGTAAGCCAGTTAATGCAGGCTTTAGAACTCCCAGGCTGGGAACTTGACCAATTACCCGATAGTCCCCAGGAGATCACCCAAGCCTGGTTACAGGTGTATCACCAAGAAACCTCCCTCCCCTGGACTCAAATTCAATCCTTCGTTACCCAGGCCCAATTACACCAAGTGCTGTTAAAGGAACAGCTGAGATCGCAGTGATTACTGGTCTTGAGGTTACAAAAATCGGTTTATATGTTAGTAGTTTGATCAAAATTCCTGGTTCTCGCCTAGGAATCACCTTTACCCGTTACGAGATCGCTGAGCAGCGCAAGTTCTGAACAGACCTGAGGTCGATGGGACGAATGGATGATGGTCATCGACCTGCAAATCCGTGCCACCCTAGAGAAAGTGAGTGTGAGTGAGCTATGAGCAATTGTGACGTTGATAATCTAACCCCTGATCATCCTGCTGGTGAGGTTGTTACCCTCCTACCGTCTGTCCCAGCAACTGCGGCCAGCTCGGTAGAGACGACCCCTACCCCACTATCCCTGCCATCGACCCTGGAGTCTGAAGGAGCAATGGTTCTCCCATCCACAGGCTCTGACTCTAGCCCTGTCGGATTAATACAAGAGCTGTGTGAGTGTAACCGCAATCTTTTGCGCCACATTGCTCAACTGGAAGCGGCACTGGCAACCTACCAAATGGCTCCGCCCCCTGGCGAAAATGCCTCAGAAACCGTCCTGACCTTTCAGGATCTGATCAGCTTGCAAGCCCAAGTGCAGTCTCTTTCTCAAGAGTTGGTAGTCGCCCACCGCACCGATCAACAGCAACAGGATTTAATGGCAACTCTCACCGTTGAATTGATCAACAGTCAGGAGCGCATTGCCGAGCTGGAAAGGGACTGTGCCCTTCACCAGCAGCAGTATCAGGAGCAATCCCAACAATTGCATCAAACTGAAAATACCTGTCGGGATTTGAGAACGCGCCTCTTCCGCCAGCAGAGTCACACCTTACAACTCAAGGTGGCACTGGAGCGATCTCTAGAAAGAAATGCCTCTGCTGAACCATTAACTGCCCTTGATATTCCTGGCACAGAAGGGAGGCAGCTGACCCATGGCAATGGAATGCCCGGCAACCCGCAACGGCAAGAGTGGGACGCCGCCCCAACCCTCCCCAACCACCCGGTTGCTGTAGCCAAACAACCTTTGGCCCCGAAAGCTGCTCCAATTCCCCCTTGGTCCATATCCCTAGGTACAACCCTCCAGCAGGCTCCAACCCTGGATCTGAACCAACCATTTCAGAGCGAGGGAGGGACTGAAACACCCACCGAAGCGGAGGTTGCCAAGATCACGGAGGCCAGCGATCCCCTCTGGCAGGATCTGGCACGACTAATTGATGCGGCAACCACGGATAGTAATTCCGCAGCGGCATCCGGTACCCAGACCCCCACGGTCACCACCAATCAAGCATCGATCGATCTCGATCCTGCCTTAGTACCAGGAATGGGCAATTCCACCCATCAGCACCGGAAACGACTGGCCCTTCCCACTTTCTCGGCTTCAGTCGTGACAGCACCGGTCAGCCCTGAGGTGATTCTGGGCGCATCCCCAGTGATCTTAGAAGTGGCAGCGATGGCAGCGCCGAACCCATCTGAAAATGAATTGGGGGAAATAATCCTGCCTGTTTCCCAGAAGTCGCTGACGGAAGCCGCTGTTACTGCGTGGTCGTCACTGGTGGTAACGAAACCGCATCCCTCGAGGCGCAAATCAGAGGCAACCGCCGTCGATCTGCCGCTGTTTTTACGCCCTCAAGGCTAGGGAGCCATGTTGCCGATCCTCAGATTGGCAACCGCCAATTCTGGAAAGCCCTCTCATGTGCCATCGCTCTAAGCTTTCTGGCAGTGGCGATCAATCCCGAATTTGATCCGACCATTGTTGGCGTTGAGTTTTGAGGCCAAACTCCGGCACTGGCACCAGATTGGATGCTTCCACGGAGAGCCCTTGCAGGAATGCGACTGAACTGCTACCGTCGTTGGTATTGTTTAGATGATGTTTGATTTACCCCAGGAACTAGCTTGATCCTGATTGATGCTGCCTGAGTTTTTACCGATGAAAATTCTGTTGGTTTGCTCCACTGGTGGTCACTTCAGAACCCTGCACCAGTTACACCCATTTTGGCAGCACCATGAGCGCGTCTGGGTAACCTTTCGCTCAGCTGCTACGGAAACGGCTTTGGCGGAGGAGCAAGTCTACTGGGCTTGGAGTCCTACCAACCGTCATCTTCCCAATCTGATCCGGAACTTTCTTTTATCTTGGCAGGTGCTGTTCCAGGAACATCCCGACCTTGTGCTTTCAACTGGAGCAGGGGTAGCAGTCCCCTTTTTGATTGTGGGTAAGCTCTTGGGCTGCCAAACTGTATTTATTGAGTCCATTACCCGGGTGCGGCAATTGAGCTTATCCGCCCGGTTGGTGTTACCGTTTCTGGATGCGCTTTACGTCCAATGGCCAGAATTACTCATCCGCTATCCCCAGGCAGAGTATATTGGCACCCCCAGCCTATCAACCACCCTCTAAAGCCTATCAACCACCCTCTAAGGGGATGCCATGATTCTCGTAACGGTTGGAACTGAGAAGTTTCCCTTTAATCGCCTGATGCAGTGGACGGAAGCTCTGATCAACTGTGGTTTCCTCAATTTGGAACAGGACGAGGTGGTGGTGCAGTTTGGTGCCTGCACAATCCTGCCGAATGGGACAAAAACCTACAAGGTATTAATAGAGTCTCAGTTTCAATCCTTGATTCAACAGGCCAGGGTTGTGATTTCTCATTGTGGGGAGGGCACGATGAATCTCTTGGAAAGCTGTTCTCAGCCTTACATTCTCGTTCCCCGGAGTCGGCAGTTCGGAGAACATGTGGATGATCATCAGGTGGAAATGGCGATCGCCCTGGCAGCAATGGGCGCAGTCGTAGCTTGGTCACCCGCAGACCTAGTCAGGTTTTTGGCTGATCCCTACCGGGTTAAGATGTCACACCCCGAATCATCCGTGCTGCCCTTCTGTCAAACCTTAGAGGATCGTTTCTGTAAAAACACTTAAAAAAATAAGGCTTTCATGGTACATCAAGTAGATTTTTCATCTCCGAATGAAAATTCAGTGAAGTCCCTTATTTTGAGGGGCATGGTGCGAAAACAGAGGATAGACTGTTGAATAACCAGCAGAATATTGCATAAAATTCTACAGTCAGTAGCTAGGTACTCCTGGTAAACCCTAAGAACTTCAAACTTTAAAATTAAATATTGGCCAATCTATAGCGGTTGAACCCTTTTAAGCTCTTGGTGAGGAGTGAAATTGGAGTTACTTAGGGTTCAACAGACAATGGGTTCGTGGTCGTTGCTTTTGCACATACTCAGCCAGCAGGTCTGCCATGATTGACCAATCTTTGCCTGAAATACCTCAAACAATAGGGGTAACGGTTCTCAACCAGGTAGCACTTCTGCAAGTTCCTAGTCATTTGAGTAAATTAGAAGCGGCTCAGTTTCAGGCAATCTGTCAACAGCAGTGCCAAAGTCATCCGGTGCGGCTGGTGTTAGATTTTAGCCGCACTATTTTTCTCGACAGTAGTGGGCTGGGGGCACTGATGAATGTGTTTCGGCACACCCAACAACAGGGAATTGAACTGGTGCTGTGGAGTGTCTCCGATCAAGTCAAGTTTGTGCTATCCCTGGCAGCCCTGGACACCATCCTCAACGTTGATCCAGGCACTGCTGCGATCGCACCTACCCTGAATCGACCCCTGCGATCGCAGCCCTTCATTACCCATCCCTCGGTACGCTCCCGTCCTAAACGGCTGGTAGATATTCTGGGGGCGATCGTCGGCTTATCCATTACAGCCGTGATCTTCCTGCCCCTGGCCCTTGCGATCTGGATCGATAATCCCGGCCCGATTTTCTTCAGTCAAATTCGTTGTGGACTTTTGGGGCAGCGGTTTCGTCTCTGGAAGTTCCGCTCCATGGTGGTCAATGCCGAAGCGCTGAAATCCCAGGTTGAGAATCAGGCCCAGGGATACTTTTTCAAAAATCGCAATGATCCCCGGGTCACCCGTGTGGGGCGCTTGCTGCGTAAAACCAGCCTGGATGAATTTCCCCAATTTTGGAATGTCTTGATCGGAGATATGAGTCTGGTGGGAACCCGCCCCCCCACCCCCGATGAACTCGAACGCTACGATGTTCCTCAATGGCAACGCTTGGATGTCAGACCTGGGATCACTGGAGAGTGGCAGGTGAATGGCCGCTCTAAGATTGAGAAATTTGAGGATGTGATTCGCTTAGATTTGAAATATCAAGAAAACTGGAGCTTCTTCTACGACCTGAAGTTACTCTTAAAAACGGTGGGAGTTTTACTGAGTAAAGATAGTGGAGCTTTCTAGATTTCCGGGTACCTGTCATCCTCAAATCCCCCGCAACCCATAAACCCAGGAATGGAGTTCTGTGCCAAGATGAATCACTAGATGCTTCCATGGCAAGAATTATGGGCTGCTCCAACCAAGTTTTGATTTTGTTTGCTCACCCGGCACTGGAGAAGTCACGGGTAAATCGCCATTTGATTCATGCTGTTCAGGGATTAGAGGCCGTCACCATCCATGACCTCTATGAAACCTATCCTGACTTTCACATTGATGTGAAGCGGGAGCAAGATCTGCTTCTGGGCCACGAAATCATTGTCTTCCAGCATCCCTTCTACTGGTACAGCAGTCCATCTTTGTTAAAAGAATGGCAAGATTTAGTCCTGGAGTATGGCTTTGCCTATGGCCATGGTGGCACTGCTCTCCAGGGGAAGAAGTTCCTCTCTGCCATCACCACCGGGGGTGGAGAAGAGGCATATTGCTGTAAGGGATATAACCACTTCACGATTCGGGAATTACTCGTCCCCTTTGAGCAAACAGCGAGGCTCTGTGGCATGGAGTATCTCCCGCCTTTTGTCATCCATGGTACCCATCAACTGGGGGAGCAACACCAGATTGCCAAACATACAGAGGACTACCGGAGGGCCATCATCGCCCTGCGGGATAACACCGTTGCCTGGGAGCGACTCCGGCAATTTCAGCACCTGAACCCACACCTCGAACAGGAAATCCAGGCCCTAGAGGTGACCCGTCATGCATAATGAAGGGCTTTTCTTTCAAGCATTTATTTATCTGGTAGCAGCGGTAGTATCCGTGCCCATCGCCAAACGCCTAGGGTTGGGTTCTGTGCTCGGTTATTTGTTAGCTGGCGTGCTCATTGGCCCCTTCGGACTCCGATTTGTCGGCCACGAAGGGGAAGATGTCATGCACTTCGCTGAATTTGGCGTGGTGATGATGCTATTTCTCGTGGGGTTGGAACTGCAACCTTCCCTGCTGTGGCGCTTGCGAGTTCCTATCCTTGGCCTGGGTGGCCTCCAAGTGGTGATCACAGCCCTAGCCGTTACTGCCCTTGGGATCGTTTTGGGATGCCCCTGGCAAATGGCGATCGCCGTGGGGCTGATCTTGGCGATGTCTTCCACCGCAATTGTGCTGCAAACGCTGAACGAGAAAGGGCTGATGAAAACCGAAGCCGGACAGTCTTGTTTCTCTGTACTGCTGTTTCAAGACATTGCCGTGATCCCAATTTTGGCGCTGTTGCCCTTACTAGCTGTCAAAGGCGGAATCGCCAGTCTCCAGCCCCCCAACCTGATGTGGGTGGCAGCAGCGCAAACCACGACCCCCAGTGCTGCCCTGACTGGTTGGCAACAAGCGTTATTGGTGATGGTCACCGTCGGGGGCATTATTGTGGCGGGTCGATTTCTGATGCGACCGATTTTTCGCTTCATTGCCGCAACTCGCTTGCAGGAGATTTTTACCGCTACAGCCTTGCTCTTAGTGATTGGAATTGCCTTGGCGATGCAACAGGTGGGGCTTTCCCCAGCCTTGGGCACGTTTGTGGCCGGGGTGGTGCTGGCGGATAACGAGTATCGCCATGAATTAGAGACCGATATTGCTCCCTTCAAAGGTCTGCTGTTGGGGCTGTTTTTCATCTCGGTGGGGGCTAGCATCAACTTTAACTTGCTCCTAGAGCAGCCCCTGTTAATTCTAGGATTGGTGATGGGTTTAGCCGTCGTCAAGTTTGCGGTTCTCTTGGGGTTGGGGCGATTTTTCCGGTTGGAGTTAAGCCAGAGCTTGTTATTTGCCTTTGCCCTCGCCCAAGGGGGAGAATTTGCCTTTGTACTGGTTTCCTTTTCGCTGCAAAATCAAGTCCTCACTGCCGCGATCGCGGGTCCCTTAGTGGCTGTGGTGGCGCTCTCCATGATGCTGTCACCGCTGATCATGATTGTCCATGAGAAACTGGTGCAGCCGTACTTTGTCCACACCGAACCCGAACGAGAAGCTGACACCATTGACGATAATGAAAACCCGATCATCATTGCCGGGTTTGGCCGTTTTGGGCAGATTGTGGGGCGGTTGTTAATTGCCAACGGTTGCAAGGCCACGATCTTGGAGCATAATCCCGGTCAGCTTGACCTCCTGCGGCGGTTTGGGTTTAAAGCCTTCTATGGGGATGCCTCCCGGCTGGATCTCCTCCACGCTGCCGGAGCCGAGCAAGCCAAACTGCTGGTGGTCGCCATTGATGAACGAGACAAAGCTTTGGCAACGGTTGACCTAGTGCGTCAGCATTTCCCCCACCTAAAAATTTTGGCCCGCGCCATTGACCGTCGCCATGCCTATGAACTGATTCGACGGGGAGTGGAGGTGGTACAACGAGAAACCTTTGGCTCTGCGTTGGAGATGGGCGTGGAGGTGCTGAAGTTATTAGGTGTCCGCTCTTACAAAGCGCATCGGGTGGCTCGCATCTTTCGCTGGCACGATGAGCAAGCCCTGCGGGAGATGGCTCACTTAGAGGGTGATGAAAAGCAGTATGTGGCGCGATCGCGGCAACTGACCGCAGAACTTGAGCAGTTATTGCAGTCAGACGATTTCGATCTCACCCCCGATGTCGATCGTGCTTGGGACACCTCAGCTCTGCGTAAAGATGCTTGAGCTGCAGGGGTAATCTCTAGCTTTTTAGCGGCCATGGGGTGGCGCAGGGGTTATGGATTCACTTTTAGTTCAGCAGGACTAGTGTGTTCATAACGCTCAAAGGGTTGATGAATCCAGGGATTGTCGGGTAAGTAGTCCACATAATAATCGGGTTGAAAGCTAGACCCAGCCTTGTACCACAACACCGCTGTTCGGAGGGCTTGCAAGTCAGCACCATGATGGTGAGTTAACCAACCCACCACTTCCTGGAAGGTCGTGCCGGAATCGACGAGATCATCGACTAAGAGCACATGGCTACCCAGCGTCCCCGTGGTCATGGTCAGATGCTCTGCAATCTTCAGAGAACCGCGCAGTTGCCCTGCCTCCCCGCCATAGGAAGCCGTTGCTAACACCGCCAGGGGTAGATCAAACAGTCGGGACAACACATCCCCAATCCGGAGGCCACCCCGCGCCAGACAGACAATTTGATTCAACGGCCAATGGGATTCATAGATACAAACCGCCAGTTGCTCAATTTTCTGGTGATATTCAGGCCAGGAGACAAATAGATCAGGCATTGTTAGCGTTCGGTGGGTAAAAGTCGTCGCCAGGAATCCGGCACTGAGCGGATCAGAAATGCCTCAATGACTGGACTGTAGCGCTGATACTGAACCCCCAGGACGATAATTGTAACCCCCAAAATTACCATAGCAAAGGGAAACAGTACTGAGTTGGCAAACACCACGTAGGCTAAATGGCCGAAATAACCCAAAACGCCAAAAACCGCCAAAAACAATTAGCAAACGCCGCTTCAAGAGCACAGACAGCACCATTAACCCCAGATTGATAACGCAGTAGATAAAACGTTCCCCCTCGCTATTGGTGTTCATCAGGCTCATCCCGCCCCAGAAGCTCAGCATTCCAAATAAATACAACCAGAAAGCATAATCGGCGGTGCGACGGCGGCAACGTAAATCCACCCCGTAGGCAAGAATCAACATCCCCAAGCCAAACCAGAAAGAAACCCACAGTCGGTCATCCCAGGTATACTCCAGCTTGCCCAACAACCGAGGGGTGAGATCCATGGACATGTACCAGAGACAAAAGGCGATCGGAGCCGTGAGAAAGGGAAAGGCAAAAAAACGTAGCGCCACCAAGCTGGAGAGAATAGTGCCCAACTCAAGTAAGAACCGACTCCCCTGAACCGAGACGTGGAACCCTTGATACACCCCTGGATCTCCCTGGTGCCAGAGACCCGTGAGTCGCAGCAAGCCATAGATTGCCAAGGGAGCCATACTGACAGCCATCGTCACCAGTAACCCACCAGGCACTTTTAAGTTCTGACGATGCCAGAGGTTGTAACCAGCAGCAATAAACAAACCAGCGTAGACCAAGGAGATGAAAAAAATGCCGCCGCCGCCAAAACTTTCCCAGCTAAGGCTCAGGAACCAGCCCATGGCTGAGATGACAATCAAGGCTCCAAAGTAGTAGGCTACATGGGCGAGATCAAAGCGGGGGCGAACCGATCCGTCAGCCCCAGTCTCATTGTTGTTCCGATCTGCCAGGGCTTGCCAGAGCAACTCAGCCTGTGCTGCTGAGATCAATCCAGCGATCGCGGCCCGTTCTAAGTCCGCTTTTTCAATATTCATGGCCTCAGTTCCCTCCTATGCATCCAGATCCCCCAGTCAGTGCCTCCACAAGTCCCATCCCTCAAAAGCTGAGTTTCAGTACCAAGTTGGCCTACGGAGCAGGGGATTTGGGGCCAGCAATTACTGCTAATATCTTGGCCTTTTTCCTCCTGATCTTCTTTACCAACGTCGCTGGTTTAAGCCCTGGCATCGCTGGCAGTATTTTGATGATCAGTAAGATTTGGGATGCGATGAATGATCCAATTATTGGCATTCTCAGCGATCGCACCCGTAGTCGGTGGGGACGACGATATCCCTGGATGATCTTTGGTGCTATTCCTTTTGGGATCTTTTTCTTTTTGCAGTGGGTCGTCCCGCCCTTCGATCAGCAGGGGCTGTTTTGGTACTACGTGGTGATCGCCATCATTTTCAACAGCTTTTATACCATCGTTAATTTGCCCTACACTGCCCTGACCCCGGAACTTACCCAGGACTATAACGAGCGCACCAGCTTAAATAGTTTTCGCTTTGCCTTTTCCATTGGCGGCAGTATTTTTAGTCTGGTGTTGGCGCTGGTGATCTTCTCGGTGATCAAGAACAATCCCCAAGCTCAATATCTGGTGTTGGGGGGAGTCTGTGCAGTGCTATCGATTCTGCCTCTTTACTGGTGTGTTGGGGGTACCTGGAAGCAGACAATGACGGGGCAACATTTCCTGGATGTGGAAGCAAGATCTGAGGAGTCCCTCCCCTTTGCAGCCCAACTGCGGATTGCCTTTAGCAACCGCCCCTTTCTCTATGTCATTGGCATTTATCTCTGTTCCTGGTTAGCAGTTCAGGCCACCGCCGCCATCATTCCCTACTTTGTCGTCGATTGGATGCGGCTACCAGAATCGAACTTTACCCTGGTAGCCCTGGCCGTTCAAGGAACTGCATTGGTGATGTTATTTTTCTGGAGCGCTGTCAGCAAACGAGCGGGTAAAAAAGCGGTCTATTTTATGGGCATGAGCTTGTGGATTATGGCTCAGGCTGGCTTATTTTTCCTCCAACCCGGACAAGTTGTTTTGATGTATGTGCTGGCAGTTATGGCAGGCGTGGGGGTTTCGACCGCCTATTTGGTTCCCTGGTCGATGCTACCGGATGTGATTGAACTCGATGAATTACAAACGGGGCAGCGACGGGAAGGAATCTTCTATGCCTTTATGGTGCTGCTACAAAAGGTCGGACTGGCCCTGGGCCTATTTGTGATTGGCTTGGCTCTGCAATGGGCTGGATTTTTGGAAACGACACCGGGGCAGTCGCCACCGATTCAACCGGACTCAGCCCTACTAGCCATTCGCGTGGCGATCGGCCCCATTCCCACCCTGGTTCTGATTGCCGGGCTGATTTTAACCTATTTCTACCCGATCACCCGTGAGGTTCATGCCGAGATTTTGCTGAAGCTGCAAGAACGGCGATCTAGCACCTTCGCTGCCGATCCGGACATCAGCCAAAAATAAGGGATATTGATCACTGGATTTCATCAACTGAAATACTGACACAGCAAGTGTTCCAGGATGCTCTTCAATGCTCACTTTCATCATATTTTGGTATTATTTCAGACAACGTTCCGAGAGATTTGCTCGTTGTGTTGTATCTATCCTCTGTGGCTTAAGGCATTCGTCAAATTGCCCTCTTGAACAAGCTAGTATGCCGCTTATCTGTTCGGATCTTGGTGAGCGCAGGACAAGACCGATGCCCAACTAAAAACTAATGACGTGGTTCCTACTGCCTGCGTCTAGATGGTTTCTCAATACTTGCATTCTGGAGGGTCTGGATGGCGACGATCTCAATGGTGATCACCAGCTACAATCGAGCCAAGCAGCAATGGGCGGTCTGGCAACCGTTGCCCCGACTTGCCGCTGCCCTGCCACTGCTGGCCTGCCTGCTGACTTCTCCGGGTCTTGCCCAATCCATCCGCAGTAATGGCGACAGCACAGGCACCGTGGTCACCGTGGAGGGGAATCGCTACAACATCAGCGGTGGTAGTCTCTCCGGGGATGGTCACAACCTATTCCAAAGCTTCAGAGACTTCAACCTCAACCCCAACGAAATCGCCAACTTCCTCTCCACCCCTGCCATCCAAAACATTCTTGGCCGTGTCAATGGGGGCAATCCTTCGATCATTAACGGCCTGATCCAAGTCACGGGCAGCAACGCCAACCTCTACCTGCTCAACCCCTCCGGGATCATCTTTGGCTCCAACGCCGCCCTCAATGTTCCCGCTGCCTTCACCGCCACCACTGCCAACGGCATTGGTTTTGGTGGTAACAACTGGTTTAGTGCCACGGGCAATAACCCCTACAGCCTGCTCAATGGGGCTCCCACCAGCTTTGCGTTTAGCGCCACCAACCCCGGCAGCATTATCAACGTCGGTCATTTAGCGGTCGGAGTGGATCAGAGTCTAAATCTGATCGCCGGCAGTGTCATCAACACCGGCAGCCTTACTGCACCAGGGGGGCAGATCACCGTGGTTGCAGTGCCTGGAGAACAGGTGCTGCGGCTGAGTCAACCGGGAAGTCTCTTGAGTTTAGAGATTCAGCCCCTCGCGAGTAGCAGTACCCAACCCCAGAATTGGCAGTTACCCATTGCCTCCTTGCCCCAGTTATTGACCGGGGGGTAATCTCAGCAATGCCAGTGGCTTAGCGGTGAGTGGGGATGGCAGTGTGCAGTTAACGGGTTCAGGGGTAACCGTGCCCACCCAGACTGGGACAACCCTCGTTGCTGGGCAGGTGGATGTCAGTGGTCAGCAGGGTGGACGGGTGGCGCTGTTGGGTCAACAGGTGGGGCTGGTTGGTGCCACCGTTAATGCTTCCGGTGGCAATGGGGGGGGGACAGTTTTAGTAGGTGGAGATTACCTCGGTCAAGGCACGATTCCTAATGCCGCCTTTACCTTTGTCAGTCCTGACTCAACTCTGCGAGCCGATGCCCTCTCAGGGGGGAATGGGGGTAAAGTCATTGTTTGGGCCGATCAAGCCACCCGATTCTATGGCACAATCACAGCGCAAGGGGGGGCAGAGAGTGGGAATGGGGGCTTTGTTGAAACCTCCGGTAAACAGTTTTTAGAGGTGATTGGTGCAACGGTTGACACCTCTGCACGCCTGGGTCAGGTTGGGACGTGGTTGCTTGATCCCTTTGACCTCACCATTAGTGTGTCGGGCGATCAAAATGTCACTGGACTCACCACGGGGCCACTCTTTACTCCCAGTAGTTCTCCTTCCAACCTCAACGTTACGACTCTAGAGAATGCCTTAGTGGTCAACGATGTGACGGTGAGTGCGAATAAGATTGATGTCCTCGATTCTATTAACTTCACAGGAGCCTCGGATCGCACCCTGACCTTGAATGCTGCTGGGGAAATTGAGGTGCAAGATGGAGTCTCAATCACCAGTAGCATCGCTGCCCTGAACTTAGCTTTTAATGCCAACGATAGTATTAAACTCAATGGCAGCAGTAGCGGGATTTCCATTAATACCAACGGGGGTAGTGTCCAGCTTCTAGCCGATGCCGATAGCAGCAGTGGTGGTGCCTTGAGCATTACCCATGCCTTTATTCTGACCGGAGGTGCGGACTTTGTTGGTTTCGGCACTGGGGACAGCAATTTTAGTAATGGCATCACTATCACCAATAGCACCCTCAATACTGGGAGCGGTCACATTTTCCTGACAGGCAATGGCTTCACCAGTGGCTCGGGGAACGGGAACATCGGCATTAAGCTAGATAACAGTGCCTTAATCACCACCGGCAGTGGAACGATTAATCTTACAGGGATTGGAGGCGATGGTTCCGGCGATCAAAATTATGGGATTTTGTTGCAAAATAGCGCTCAAATTATTGCATCTGGGGATGGTGTGATTACCCTCAACGGGACGGGTGGTAATGGCATTAATGATAACTATGGAGTGTTTCTAGATGGTTCAACTACTTCGATCAGTGCCAATAGTGGTGATATCACCATCACAGGTATTGGTAATGGCACTGGCACTAATAACTATGGGATTTTGTTGCAAAATGGCGCTGATATTAGCGAATCAGGGACTGGTAATCTTACCCTCAACGGTACAGGGGGAAATGGCACCAGCAGTAATGTTGGCATACTGCTTTTTGGGGCAGGGACATCGGTCTCCTCTTCCGGTTCTGGCACCATGCAGCTGCTGGGGATAGGGCAAGGCAACAGTACTACGAATATTGGTGTCGCGATCCTAGGGGGAGCTAGCGTTTTTGCCTCCGGTAGTGGCAGTACCCTTTTGGATGGCACCGGGGGCAGTGGTGGCACTGCCAATCACGGTGTCTTATTGCAGGGACCAACTACCAGCATCCAGGTGACAAATGGCAGCCTGAGTATTCAAGGGGTTGCCAATGGCAGTGGCAGTAGCCAAGGAATTCGAATTGATAGTGGTGTCACCATCAGTGCCATTGGCTCAGGCGACATTGATTTGCAAGGGACTGGGGCTGGAATCAGTGATGGTATTTTTTCTACAGGCAGTGGCAATCTCATCGGGGGCGGGAGTGCCACGGGGAATATTAGTCTGACGGCGGATCGCCTGACCCTCGATAATGTGACCGTTCAAGGGTCAGGAACACTGCTGATTCAACCCTTGAGTCAAAGCACCAGTATTGGCGTTGGCAGCGGCTCATCCGGAACGCTGAATCTTAATACCACCGAACTGGCTAACTTAGTTGATGGCTTTACAAGCATCACCATTGGTCGCAGTGACAGCTCCGGGGCGATGAACATCGGTACTGCAACGTTGCAAGATAATTTAAAGCTCCAAACCCCAAGCGGTGGGACCATGACCTTCACGGGTACCCTCGATCTCGGCGGGAACAATCTCACCCTCAAATCGGGTGGAACAGTGACCCAATCCGCTGGGGCGATCGCGAATGTTAATGGATTGGAGCTGATCGGCACTGGGTCCTATAGCTTAACCAGCAGTACAAATGATGTAAATACCCTGGTCGCCAACACCAACGCCGTCAGCTTTCGAGATCTGGATGATCTCACCATTGGAACCGTTGGCTCCACCACAGGGATCACCACCAGCAATGATAGTGTCAATCTTCAGGTTGGTACAAACCTCGCGATTGATGCCCCGATCAATTTGGGTAATGGCAACCTGACTCTCAATGTGGGCAGCGGAGTCAGTCAAACCCTGTCCATTGTTGCCAATGGCCTGGAACTATTGGGGAGTGGGGCTACTTACAATCTCACGGGTACCAACATTATCAACACGTTAGCAGGGGATATCGCAGCACTGAACTTCAATAATATTGCTAGTTTCACCATTGGCACCGTCAATAGTACCAATGGGTTAAGGGTTTCCGGAACCACCCAATTGACCTCCACAAGCGCAGTCAGCCAAACCCAAGCGGTGATTACCCCGGATTTAGAACTTTTGGGAAGCGGTAGCTTTACCTTAACTAATGGGGCCAATGACATTGACATCTTGGCCAGTAATACTATCGGTGGGGTCAGCTTCAGCGATGTCGATGACCTCACCATCGGCAGCGTTTTGAGTGCATCGGGGATGACCACCAGTAATAGCGATGTCAGCCTTCAGGTGGGAACCACACTGACGATTAATGCCCCGATCAGTTTAGGGAGTGGCAACTTGACCCTCCAAGTGGGAACTGCAACCACCCAAGACGCGGCTACTAGTGAAAGCAGTGGCGGAGCCATTACAGCCGCGGGGCTGGTGTTATTGGGCAATGGCTCCTATGACTTGTGGAATAGCGCCAACGATGTCAGCACCCTGGCTGCTAACACGAATAATCTGATCCACTTTACGGATCAAAATGGATTTAACATCGGCACGGTCAATACAACCAATGGGGTGACAACCACTGGGAATCTGGTTTTAGACGCTGGAGGTGCAGTGACCCAAACCCAGGCGATCGCCGCTGCGGGTTTGGGGTTATTGGGAAGCGGCTCCTATACCCTGGAGAACACAGCCAACAATGTCACTACCCTGGCCGCCGACACAACCGGAGCCATTAGCTATATCGATGCAGATGGGCTGACAATTGGCAGTGTTAACCCCACTGGAATCACCAGTACCAGTGGTTTTTATTCGTACCCTCACGGGCAATCTCACCCTGGATGCCCCAATTGTCACTACGGGAACGGGGACACCCTTGGTTCTCGTAGCGGCCAATGCCTTCTTAAATAATGTTGGCTCATCGGCATTGTCAGCTCCCAATGGGCGTTTTCTAGTCTACTCCGTTGATCCTGCCAACAATCAATTAAACGGTCTCTCAGGTTCAGAGCAGTTTTCCTCGCCCTACCCTACCGATGCGACCTTCAGGGGTGATGGTTTCCTTTACGAAGCGTCCCAACCCACTGTAACTCCGACACCGACGCCGACGCCGACGCCGACACCGACCACCACCCCCACCGCCACGCCAACCCCCATCCCCAGCTCACAGTCTTCAGAGCCTGATGTGTTGACGATTTCGGAGGTGGATCAGGGACAGATCGCCCAAGACTTACAAAGTTCTCCCCAAGTACCTCCTGTCCCCACCGTGATTACGGTGCCGATCGCCCCCCTGGACACAACCGTCACCACCCTTGACCAAAGCTTTACGGGAGATTACGAGTCCTATCTCAATCTTCCCGTCGAGTCACCGATCCGTACCCTCCAAGATGCCCAAGCCCTACTCCAAGATGTCGAGAAGGAAACAGGAATTAAGCCCGCTTTAATCTACGTTGACTTTGTGCCAGTTTCATTGCAAGCGAAGCAACAAGCCAAAAACAAAGCCTTACCGGGCAATAAACCCCATCAAGATGATGACCAACTGGAATTGCTGCTGATCACAGGGAAGGGGGCACCGATTCGCAAACGGATTCCCCAAGCAACTCGTGCCCAAGTCTTAGCCCTTGCCCAGACCTTCCGTCGAGAAGTCTCTGACCCGCGCAAAACTCGAACGAACAGTTACTTGCCCGCGTCCCAGCAGTTGTATCAGTGGATCATGGAGCCGCTGGCAACAGACTTACAGGCGCAGAAGGTCACCAACCTCTCCTTCCTACTGGATGCAGGGTTGCGTACCATGCCCCTCGCAGCTCTCCACAATAGTCAGAAGTTTTTGATTGAGCAGTATAGTATCGGGTTAATGCCGAGTTTAAGTTTGACGGATACTCGCCGCATCAACCTCAAACAAGCTCAGGTATTGGGCATGGGCATTTCTGAGAGTACCCAGGGACAATCCCCCCTGCCGGCGGTTCCCATTGAGTTAAAGACCATTGTCGGGCGTCTCTGGCCGGGGCAGATATTTCTCAACGATACAGCAACCCTGGAAAATCTCAAGACCGCTCGCAGCCGCCAACCCTATAGCATTATCCACCTGGCAACCCATGGTGATTTTCAGGGGGGGGCGATCGGCAATTCCTACATTCAATTTTGGAACCAACGACTACAGATGGATCAAATCCGCCAATTGGGTTTAAGTTCTCCCCCTGTAGATTTGCTAACCTTGAGTGCTTGTCGCACAGCCGTGGGAGATGAGCAAGCAGAACTAGGGTTTGCCGGCATGGCGGTGCAGTCCGGGGTGAGAACTGCGGTGGCCAGTCTTTGGTATGTGGGAGATGCGGCCACCGCAGCACTGATGACGAAGTTTTATAGTTCGCTGCGAACCTCCTCCATTAAGGCAGAAGCACTTCGGCAGGCCCAGGCAACCATGGCGGAAGGGCGGGTATCGATTGAGCGAAGTCAGTTACAGGGTTTAGGTTTTGTCACTTCCTTATTACTGCCGACATCGAGCACCGCAGACCTACCAGACAAAGAGTTATCCCATCCGTACTACTGGGCTGCCTTCACCGTTGTGGGGAATCCCTGGTAGCAGCAGTGACATCAGGATTTTCTTTATGGCTTGAACTTTAAGCGTTTCCAGGTAGAACCTAGCCAATCGCTGACCGCGTGACTCATGGCACCCAATTCCAGTCCGATAAACAGGGCAATTACCTCCATTTGGTGCTGATGGAGGTAATTCTGACCCTGAGTGGTCAGATCCTGAATGGGCTTGAAGTTAAAGCCCTGTCCTGTCGTCAATGTGGCACTGATTGCGATCGCCAAACCCAGGACAACGAAAGCCAGACCTGCCATCCAGCAGGCAATGTAACAGATCCGCAGCGTCGTCCCAATAATCGGGCCATGGGAAAACCAGGAGCGGTGTCGCAACAGCTTGCGATAGGGGATCCAAATCCAACGCAGCCAACCCCAGCGTTGATATTGACGGGAGAGAATATCTAGATCCGGCCCAAACATTAACCCTGAAAATAAATAACTGCCGGAGACCAAGAGGGTGAGATCGCTCTTTCCGGTCAGGGTAAGACTCAGTCCTGCCACTAGGGGCAGACTCCAGAGGGTAATTCGGTCATGGGTGCGACCCGCGGGCATGGCTTCCTCGTCAATGGGGCTGAGCGTTCACAGCGTCAGTGATGGTGCTTTTGCATCGGCAATTCATGGATAACACTGCCTAAGTCTGCTAGTATAAGTAACGCATGACTCTCTACGGGCGGTTAGCTCAGCGGTAGAGCGCCTGCCTTACAAGCAGGATGCCACAGGTTCAAATCCTGTACTGCCCATTCAATTCCAGCGCCATTGCCCAAAGGTCATAGGTTCATACCCTATGGGTTCTTCCTGGCTGTGGTGGCGTTAACGAACTGGGATGGTTGTGTCCTGGGGGCGAGATCGCAGCGGTTTCTAAGCACTCTCTAAAAACACACATCTGAGGCCAAAAGTAGTAGCAACAATGACGCTACTAGTTCCCCTGGGTTCCAAGTTTCAAGATCAGTATCTCCAGAGATTGAAACACTCAGCATCAGGATGTGGGTTTTCCTAAAACTCCGCTAACAAGCCCTGGTCATTCATAACCATCTCAGGTAGCGTTGTTAATAATACAACTGGACGATTCGCTAAGGCGGCGGTAGGGGCGTGGTGCCGTCCGTCGGAGCTGGGAAGGAGGGAGCGGGAGGTTCCAGGGGGGCATTCACATCCAGGGTGCCATTGCCGCAGCCGACACTACTGGGCCGCTGATAGTTGGAGTCCTCTGGCTTATAGTTGGGGTCGGCGGGACGAATCGCTCCAGCGACTCTAGCTTTACAGATGATAGTCACCATCTCAGGACGACCCTGGTTTGTCTGCTTTCCGGTCAGAAACACCGCGCTAACAAAAGCTTTGAGAGTGCGGCTCTGGGGGATTGCATAGTGGTAAGCACCCCGGGTGGTGGTGCGAATTGCATAGGTATATTCCGGCGGCGTCGGAAAGCGTTTAAGGGACTGGAGGGGGCCAAAGTAGTTGGCGAAGTAACGATTTCTGAGATAGAAGGTTTGCTGCGCTTCGGTCATAGCCGTTACCGCCGATTGAGCCTGAGCTTGAAGCGCCGAGATGCGGGAATCTTGAGCCTGAACCCATGGGGTGACTCCCAAGGTAACCATGGCCGCCGCTAGGGCAGTGCCCCATCGCCATGATTTGCTTTGGGGTCTGATACCTGCTGTCTCCCTCACACCGCCTCCTTCACGTGACTGGTTTGCCAACGCTATAGTATCCCAATTACTGGGGATCTAGACGGAGCACGGCCATGAAGGCTTCCTGGGGCACATCAACGGTGCCAATGGACTTCAATCGCTTTTTCCCCTTCGCTTGCTTTTGCAACAGTTTCTTCTTGCGGGAAATGTCGCCACCGTAGCACTTGGCGAGGACATCCTTGCGCAGAGCGGGGATATGTTCACTGGCAATCACTCGACTGCCGATGGAGGCTTGGATGGGAATCTTGAATTGGTGACGAGGGATCAGTTCCTTGAGTTTTTCCACCAGCGATCGCCCCACGTGGTAGGCCTTATCCCGGTGGACAATCATGGCCAGGGCATCCACCGGGTCATTGTTAATCAGAATATCCATCCGTACTAAGGGGTTTTCCTGGTATCCGATCAGGTGGTACTCCATACTGGCGTAGCCCCGTGTCCGGGATTTCATCTGATCAAAGAAGTCGGTGACCACTTCAGCCAGGGGGTATCTCGTAGATCAAGGTTGTGCGCCCCTGGGTGAGATATTTCATATCCTTGAACATCCCCCGGCGGGTCTGGCTCAGTTCCATCAGCGCCCCCACATATTCTTCCGGGGTGATCATCTCCACCTTTACATAGGGTTCTGCGATCGCCTGTCGCTTGTCAGGATTGGGCAGGGTACTGGGGTTGTCAATGGTAATCACTTCGCCATCATTAAGGGTCACCTGGTAGACCACTGAGGGCGCAGTGGTAATCAGATCTAAGTTGTACTCCCGCTCCAACCGTTCCTGGACAATTTCCATATGCAGTAACCCCAGAAAGCCACAACGAAAGCCAAACCCCATGGCGCTAGAAGTCTCCGGTTCATAGTAGAGGGCGGCATCGTTGAGCTTGAGTTTTTCCAGGGCTTCCCGCAGATCGGGGAATTGATCTGCATCCGTGGGAAATAACCCACAAAACACCATCGGGCTGACTTCGGTGTAACCGGGAAGGGGCGAAGTCGCCGGCTGCTGGGCCAGGGTAATGGTATCTCCCACCCGAGCATCGCCGACGGCTCGAATGGCCGCAGCGAAATAGCCCACTTCTCCCGCGTGGAGTTCCGGCACCGGAATTTGGGTGGGGGATAACACCCCCAGTTCATCAATTTCGTATTCCTTGCCCGAGGCCATTAACCGAATGCGATCGCCTGTTTTCAGGGTGCCATCCATGACCCGAAAGTAGACGATGACCCCGCGGTAACTGTCGTAGTAGCTGTCAAAAATCAACGCTCGCACGGGTTCCAGTACAGTATCTCGGGGGGGTGGCACCAGATGCACAATGGATTCTAGGATCTGGGGAATGCCTATGCCCTCCTTGGCTGAGGCCAGGATCGCCCCACTACAATCCAGCCCAATGATTTCCTCAATTTCCGACTTCACCCGCTCTGGTTCAGCCCCAGGCAGATCAATTTTATTCAGTACTGGAATCACTTCCAAATTATGCTCCAAGGCCAGATAGACATTGGCCAAGGTTTGCGCCTCCACCCCCTGGGAGGCATCCACGACCAAGAGTGCCCCTTCACAGGCTGCCAGCGATCGCGACACTTCATAGGAAAAATCCACATGCCCCGGTGTATCAATCAAGTTCAAGACATAGTGCTGACCGTCCTGAGCAATATAGTCCATCCGGGCTGCCTGTAGCTTAATGGTGATCCCCCGCTCCCGCTCCAGATCCATGTTGTCCAGGAACTGTTCTTTCATTTCCCGGGCATTGACGGTACCCGTCACCTGGAGCAGACGGTCTGCCAGGGTAGACTTACCATGGTCAATGTGAGCAATAATACAAAAATTCCGAATTCGAGAAACAGGCACATCCGTCATAGACTTCACTCTGAACCACGGGAGGGGCAACCGACCAACTCATCAGACCCCGTTAATGTACTGGGGTTATTAGTAAGCTACTTTATGAATTGTAATGCTTTCTTAGGACGGTGGATTTTCTCCAGCCCATCGGGGGTAGACTAGGTTATTGTCGAATTTCCTGCTCAGCCATTTTGCCAGAACTTCCCTCAACGCAGATGGGTGTAGAAGATTTTTAATTAATATCAATACAGTGGCCCTGATCTCATCGGGACTTCTCGCTGGGTGCGAACTGACCAGTGATAATGAGCCTCACGACAACCAGCGCTTTTGAGATCGCGGATGGCGTCAGGCCAAGTCACAACTCTGCATGTAACGTTAATAAGGCTTGCGGTTATGAATGATCAAGTTATAGATTCCGCCCGTGCTAGCAATAAGGTCGAAGTTTC
Source organism: Neosynechococcus sphagnicola sy1 (assembly GCF_000775285.1). Taxonomy (NCBI): domain Bacteria; kingdom Bacillati; phylum Cyanobacteriota; class Cyanophyceae; order Neosynechococcales; family Neosynechococcaceae; genus Neosynechococcus; species Neosynechococcus sphagnicola. The sequence continues at coordinate 105,611 of NZ_JJML01000019.1, forward strand.
GATCCAGATTGATGCCGAACTACTGACTCAGATCAGCCACCTGACCAATGATCCCAGTAAGGTCGTTGAGGTGGCGGTGCGGCAGTGGTTAAAAGGTTCGGGGCAGCGGGATGATGAATTGACCCGTAATTTGCAACGCAACCCTCCAGTGCCGCCTCGGGGAGAGTGGAATGATTGACCCTTCCCTTTGTTAAACCCTACGTGGGATGCTTTCGGATATGACTGCTGACCTGGTTTACATCCAGGATGCCCTGGATGAGTTCCGCAGCTTCTATTGGCGGGAAGCAGACTCCTACGGACTGCATCCAGACCAGTTGGTTGGCACCCCGGTGGGTGCCAACTTTGGCCCCGTGGCCATCGTTCCCTATTTAAGTCGAGTGCACCAAGTCCTAGAAACTCAGATTCCAGCTCAGTTCCCCTGTGAGTTTTGGGATCGACAAGGTCATGGGTGGTTATTTGATCTGTGGATTAGCCCGATTCCCTTGTCCGAGGCAGCTACCCCGCAGGTTTTGGTCATGGGATGTTTGCAGGTCAAGGCTCTCGATCACGCTTCCCCAAACGTCCCCCTTCCCAGCACCACACCCATTCCCAGTGCCGACTATTATCAAAAGCTCCTGACCCAGATTGCCTGGAATATTCGCCGTACCCTCGATCTCGATACGATTCGCCAGCAAGCCGTCGAAGGATTGGGCAAGGCCCTGGGGGTGAGTCGCTGTCTCATCTGCTCCTACGAGCGAGGCAGCGAGAGCGTCACCGTTATGGCTGAGTATTGCCAACCTGCCTTCTCCCCCGATGCTGCATCGTCACCTGGCGATCGCCGATGATGCCACCCTCCATCAGATGTTACAGACCGAGAATCTCTTCTCGCTGGATCAACCCCCGTGCCTGTCTGCAACCCGATGTCAGCCCTGGACAAAGCCCAGAAGAATCCTTGTTGCTGCTCACCACTGCCTACCAGGAACACCCCAATGGCCTGCTGTTGCTCTATCAGGCGGCTCCCTCACCCGGTTGGAACGCTGCCAGCATTGCCCTCGTCCGGGAACTGGCGGATCAGGTGGGAACGGCGATCGCCCACGCCACTTTATTTGCTGACGCCCGCGCCATGGCCCAGGAATTGCGACAGGTCAACGATCACCTGCTGCAAAAACACATCGAGCTCGACGATGCTCGGGAGCAGGCTGAAGTTGCCTCGCGCCTCAAAAGTGAGTTTCTCGCCAATACCTCCCACGAACTGCGCACCCCCCTGAATGGGATGTTGGGATTTTTGAAGTTGATCCTGGATGGCATGGCGGAAGACCCGGAAGAACAAGCGGAGTTCATCAACGAAGCCTATCGCTCAGCCCTGCATTTGCTAAATATCATTAACGATGTCTTAGACATCGCCAAAATTGAAGCCGGGAAGCTGCAAATTGATGTGGCTCCTGTCAACCTAGGGGAATTGCTCAAGGATGTAGCCGACTTTACCCAACCCAGTGCTGTTCAAAAAGATCTCGAATTTAAAATTTTGCCTCCCCCGACACAGGACGACATTGTGGTGTTGGGCAATTACCAACGGCTGTTACAGGTGATGTTAAATCTGGTGGGCAATGCGATTAAATTTACCCATGAGGGAGGTGTCACCATTGCGGCGGAGGTGCTGAAAAAGAAAGTTGTGGTTAACAATCAAGAGTTCCCAGGGATGGTGAAGATCCGGGTTGCGGATACGGGCATCGGCGTTTCCCTGGAAAAGCAGGACAAATTGTTCCAATCCTTCAGTCAGGTGGATGGTTCTCGCACCCGTCAGTACGGAGGCACGGGCCTAGGACTGGCAATTTCCCAGCGCTTGGTGGAAGCCATGGGCGGTGTGGTGAATTTCTACAGTATGGGGGAAGGCTTGGGGGCTACCGTTACCTTTACTGTTCCCTTATATCAAGAACCTGTGATGATCTCGTCTCAAATCGGCGATCGCGACAATGCCAGCCGAGAAACCCGTATCAGCCGCTAGCACCCCTGCGGTTGGGCACTAAACTAAGAGGAATAAACCCAGCATGACGCTAGGAGCCGCTCGGATGACAACGCCCTTAACTGCCCGTGATTTGTTTCGACGGGCCTACGAAAATCGCTACACCTGGGATCGTAACTTCCCTGGTTATACCGCCGAGGTTCAATGGAAGCGGGGAGAAGCAGTTGCTTCCGGCACGGTGCGAATTCACCCAGACTTGAGTGTGGAGGTGATGGGGGTGGCGGATGAAACCACCCAGGCAGAGATTCAAGGACAGCTGCGGGAAATTGTGATTCACCGCGTGCGGCGCAGCTTTGAAGACACCCACGGCAAAAATAGCTTTGAGTATGGGGCAACGGATGAAACCGGAGCCGTAGAAATTTTAGTTTCTGGCAAGGCCATGGGCGATCGCTACAAAGTTCGCAACAACGAAGTCTGCATGGTGCATCGCCAGATTCACGGGGTCGTGGTGACCATCAACACCTTTAGCAGCCAGCAGACGGGGACTGGTTACCTCTCCCATCGCTATGACTCGGTATACCACGATGGCAAAACCGGAGTCCTCAAAGGTGCGAGCCAATTTGAAGACCAGTATCAGCCAGTGGGCAACTACCACATCCTCACCCGACGCGTGATTCAATCTCAGCAGGACGGTCAGTCAATCACCACGGAGTTTGCCTTCTCCAAGGTGCAGATCCTGGAACCCGTTGCCGTTTAGTCCTGCGACCAGTCCCCCTCGGGACGGTTGCTTGCTCACAGCCCGGAGAAGGGCAACTGAGATCGATAGAATAGAGCCATGCAGTCCTTTTTACGCATCTTTGTAACGGTGAATTATGTCTCAGACCCTCGCCCTGACTCCTGACAATGTTGAAACGGTTCTAGACGACTTGCGTCCCTACCTGATGGCGGATGGCGGCAATGTTGAGCTGGTTGAGATCGAAGGCCCCGTGGTCAAGTTGCGCCTCCAGGGTGCCTGCGGTTCCTGTCCCAGTTCTACCATGACCCTACGGATGGGAATTGAGCGCCGCCTGCGGGAGTTTATTCCAGAAATTGCTGAAGTCGAACAAGTCTTATAGTTCCAAAATTGGGGCCAGGAAGAGATGTCCTAGCCCTTTTTTTATGCCCAGTCCCCCCTAAGACCTATGTCCCATCCCCTCTATGTTGCCTTTGTCTGGCATCAACATCAGCCTCTCTACCGCAGCCAGGTCAGCCTCCCACCTTGGGGAGGGGATGGAACATTGGCGGGTTCTGGGGCAACGGCACCCCCCGTTCTCCAGAAATGTGCCTATCGCTTGCCCTGGGTTCGGCTGCATGGGGTCAAGGACTATCTGGATTTAATTCTCTTATTGAAGAACTATCCCAAATTGCACCAGACGGTGAATCTGGTTCCTTCGCTGATTCTGCAACTGGAAGACTATATCGCTGGCACCGCGATCGACCCTTACCTAGCAGTGGCTCTCCTGCCATCTGAGCAATTACGACCGGAGCATCACCAGTTTATTCTCGCCCATGGGTTTGATGCCCACGTTCACACCATGATTGAACCCCATCCGCGCTATGCCGAACTCTATCAGCAACGCCAGGACAAGGGCATGGCATGGTGCCTGGACAACTGGGAGTCGCAAGAGTATGGTGACCTGCTGACTTGGCATAATCTGGCCTGGTTTGACCCCCTCTACTGGGATGACCCGGAGATTGCCCAGTGGTTAGAACGAGGGCGTAACTTTACCCTTGGCGATCGCCAGCGACTATTCTCGAAACAGCGGGAGATTCTCAGTCGCATTGTCCCTGAGCACCGCGAGATGCAGGCGTCGGGACAACTGGAAGTCATGACCTCTCCCTACACCCATCCGATTTTGCCCCTCCTGGCCGATACCAATGTCGGACGGGTCGCCGTTCCCACCATGGAGCTACCGCAACACCGCTTCCAGTGGGCGGAGGATATTCCCCGGCATCTCCAGAAAGCTTGGAACCTCTATCAAGATCGCTTTGGTTGTTCCCCCCGAGGGTTGTGGCCTTCCGAGCAGGCGATCAGTCCCGCCGTTTTACCCTATATTACCCAGCAGGGGTTTGAGTGGATTTGTTCCGATGAAGCAATTCTTGGCTGGACGGTTGATCACTTCTTTCACCGCGATGGCCTGGGAACGGTCTGCGAACCGGAATTACTGTATCGCCCCTATCGCCTCGAAACCGAGCATGGTGATCTCTCGATCGTGTTTCGGGATCACCGCCTTTCCGATCTGATTGGCTTTACCTATGGTTCCATGGAACCCAAACGAGCGGCAGCCGATCTCGTCGGCCACCTTGAGGCGATCGCCCGGATGCTGAAACACCGACAATTGGGAGGGGGAACCAGCTTAGAACAACCCTGGCTGGTGACCATTGCTCTGGATGGCGAAAACTGCTGGGAGTTTTATCAGCAGGATGGCAAACCCTTTCTGGAAGCCCTCTATCATTTCCTCAGTGACACCAGTGATCTGCAATTGGTGACGGTTTCCGAGTTTCTGGCTCAGTTCCCCGCCACCGAGATCTTGCGAGCGCAGCAGTTACACACTGGCTCCTGGGTAGACGGTTCCCTGACCACTTGGATTGGCGATCCGGCTAAAAACCGTGCCTGGGAGTACCTGACAGCTGCCCGACAGACCCTCGCCAACCATCCCGAAGCAACCGAGACAGCCAACCCTGCTGCCTGGGAAGCGCTCTATGCGGCGGAGGGTTCAGACTGGTTTTGGTGGTTTGGCGAAGGCCATAGCTCTAACCAGGATGCCATTTTTGATCAGCTGTTTCGGGAGCATTTGTGTGTGCTCTATCAGTCGCTCCAGGAGCCGATTCCTGACTACCTGCGCTATGCAGTGGAAGCTCACGAGTCCAGAGCCGATCATAAACCTCAGGGATTTATCCATCCCCTGATCCAGGGTCATCCCAATGATCAGGACTGGAACAAAGCCGGACGGATTGAGATTGGCGGGGCTCGGGGAACCATGCACCGCAGTAGCCCTATGCAACGCCTCTGGTATGGCGTTGATCACCTAAATTTCTATCTCAGACTGGATTTTCAGGTGGGAACCGAAGCGGGGAAGGATTTCCCTCCGGAACTGCATCTCCTGTGGTTCTATCCGGATCGACCGATGCACAATAGTCCCATTCCCCTGAACAATATCCCGAATTCCCCCCCCTTAAATTACCTCTACCACCATCATCTAGGAGTCAATCTGCTCACCCAGACCGTCTGGTTTCAGGAGGCTGGGGAACACCATCAGTGGCATGACCACTTCAGCCGTGCCTTAGTGGGGTTAGATCACTGTTTGGAGATTGCCGTCCCCTGGGCTGATTTACGCGCCGAACCGGACTGGTGCTTGCGCTTATTATTGGTGCAATCCGAGGCCGGAGAATTTCAGGATTACTTCCCAGACAGCACCTTAGTGCCCATTGATGTGCCCTAGGTGGTTATCTGCCTGAAGCCCTATTCCTGCTCCTGATGCGGTTCTAACTCCCTCGCTTCTGAAGTCAGGTCAGCGGTAGGTGGTGGTGAGGAGTGCCCTAGGAGTTGGGCAACCTGCTGCACCAACCCACTGAGCTTCCCCTCCTCCAGCAAGGTATTGATCAATGCCAGCCCACTGGTGGAGAGCAGCAGTTTGTGAATATCCCCGGTTCCGTGGTTGTTGTCACCATTGGGAAACGCATAGATGCGGGTTTCTCCCAAAACACCGGGTTGGGGTGCCAGGGCTTGGAGAATTTCCGGCAGGCGGGGCGCGACTTGCGGCCAGAGGTTGGTAATCAATTGGGCGGTCAGGTTGGCATTGCTAATCATGTTTTGAGCCACCATCTGGGCACGAATCCCCTCCGCCTCTGCTAAGGCTTGATCTCGGTTGGCTGCGGCGAGGGTGCGAAGGGCTTCGGCTTCTAATGCTGCGGTTTGTTGCGCCACTTCCGCTTGCCGACTCCGACGGAAGGCATCGATTTCGACGATGTTGCGGTCAGCCACCCGTTTTTCCTGGGCATCTTTTTCGGCGGCGATCACGGACAGACGTTGGGAACGTTCCGCCTTTTCAATTTCAGTTGCTGTGAGGACACTGGCTTCGGCCTTGGCACGTTGGGCTTCGGCCATAAAGCTTTCCCGCCTTTTATTCGCCACGGCAATGGCCACATCTTCCTGGGCAAGTTTTGCCAGTCGATCGGACTCGGCAATCTGCACTTGGGCTTGCAATTTGCTAGATTCCACCGTTTGTTGACGGGTAATTTCCGCCACTTCGGATTCCTGTTGTTGGAGGGATTGGGTGACTTTGAGTTGCTTGTTTCGCTCTTCTAGGGAGATAGCTGCCTGAATCTGACTTTGTTGCACCCCCAACTGTTTGCGAATTTCTTCCTCTTCGACGGCTTGATCTTGCAGAATTTTGTTGCGGCGAGCGGCGGCAGCTTCCCGATCTTTGGATTCCTGAATTTCCCGCTCCCGCTGGGCGGTCAGGGCGGCAATTTGGAATTGTTGTTCTAGGCGAGCGGATTCTTGTTCCTGGGCAATTTGTAGCGATCGCTTGCGGGCATCTAATTCTTTTTGCTCAATGGCTACCTGGGTAGTGAGTTCGACTTCGCGTTTTTGTTGAATCGATCGCTGAATGGTTTCAGTCCGCAGTCGGACTCCCTGGGCATCAAAGAAATTGTTGGTGTCGTAGGTGTCGCTCTCTTGAATTTCTGAGATGGCGATATTATTCAGGGTCAGCCCCACCTTGCTCAAATCCTGCTGCATCAGATTTAAGACTTCCTGGGCAAATCCCAACTTATCGGAGTCCACCTCAGCGAGATCTTTGTTTTTGGCGGCGGCTCGGATTGCATCATCGGCGCGTTTCTCCAGGGCATTTTTAATGTTGTCCGGGGTGATGTGATTGTTTTGGGAGAGACGAGCGGCAGCGGTTAAGACATCCTCCTCCGTGGCGTTGATACAAACATAGAAGGTGACGCGCATATCTGCCCGCAGATAATCTTTGGTTCGCACCGCGAGCTTCCCCGTGCGTTCAACATCAATGGAAATTTCCCGCAGGGGCACCCGGGTAAGTTCATGGAACCCCGGTAGCACCACACAGCCGCCGTTTAAGATCACGGGTTTTTTCTTGGCAAACACCCCCCCGTCCGGACAAAGGCTTCGTTGTTGGGGGTGATCACATAGACCCGGGTATATGCCCACACGCTCAATAGCAGCAGCAACACCAGACCCCCCAATCAGACCAGGAAAGAAGAGTAAGCCGCTGCCTAGTTGTCCCACCACAGGCCGGGGGATGAGGGGACTCGGCAGGGTTGACAGCAGCAGCTGAGATTGGGTGGGCGGGATCTTAGCTATCTGCGGTTGCGGCACTGACATCGTAGGCAGGGTCTGAAGGAAGGTTAACCAGAAAAGCATAATCTGTATTTCCTGAGGTTCTGAAGCAGGATCTTACCCATGGGATGAGTGATTGAGCCAGTGATCCTGATCGACACTACCCTGCACAATCACCAGATAGATCTGATCCTGACGGTCAATCACCAAGACCGGGACACCGAGTTTGGCAGTGACGGTTGCCCAATCGGGAAGGGCGGCGTTAATGATTACCCGATTGCGTGCCGAGTCCACGACGTTCACCTGGCCAATCCGTCCTGTTTGATAGGGGGGAATCATGGCTGAACTAACGATGCCTACACAGCCTACCAGGCGATCGCTACTGGCATCTTCTCCAAAGCTGGCAAAAATTTTTTCTAGGGGACGGGCTGCCCATCGCCCCAGGTACAGCGCCACCCCTAAGGCGCTCAGCATCACGGCGATCGCCCCTAAACCCTCTGGCATCGTACCCCCCAGACTCCCTAAACTGCTATTCAGCATCCAGCCCACTACGCCCCAGAGACTGAGATCGACTGCCAGCAGGAGTACGAGAGGGGCTTTGCCAACCCCCAACCACCCCAAGAGATCGCTGAAACCAAACCCTGCATCGGCATCGGCCTCTAAATCTGGGAAGTCACCCTCGACATGGGTATGGAGGCTATCGTCGCTGCCCCCGAGGGCGATCACAAATACAAACAACAGCACGCCCAGCAATAGCAGCATCCAGTAGGGTAAATTAGCCAGATCGAACAGCATCGGGAGCTACCTATTGAGACCGCGAAACATCGCAGGATTAAGGTTAAGTTTAGTCAATTGTGGCTGGGATCAAAAATACTGAGGGGTGGGATGTTCCTAGTGCGGCTCCCTCAACAACCATGGGGATCATCCGCCCCTAGCCTTTGACATCAAGCAAGGGCCTTCCTGACCAGAATCACCGTACAGTCACACCCCCGAGCGATCGCCTCCGGGGTGTTCCCTTGAATCACTTGTTGCAGCAGCCCCTCCCGACTGGCGCCTAAAATAATTACATCACATTGATCCTTCTCAGCCATATCAATAATGGCTTCAGACACAGCCTCGGCACAGACAGGGGAGACCAGTACCGGGAAGGAAAGTCGCTGGCGGAGAAAGCTGGCCGCCGCTGCGAGGGCGGTGGTGTCATGGGCGGGCTCCGAGGGATAAAAGACCTGACACAGTCGGATGGTAGGGTCACGACTTAAGGAAAGTAATTCTGGCAAGAGTTGAATCGCATACTCAGCATTGGGGCCGCCCGCCATGGGTACTAACCAACGATTCAGCTGCATCAAGCGCATTAAGGCATCGGCGGCGGACTGGGAGGAGAGGGGATTTGCTTGCCCCTGAAGTCCTTTGAGATGCTCCCCCAACTTCACCAGCACCACATCACAGGCGGCCTGTCGAATGGCAGTATCCACCGCATCCCCAAAAATCCGACCGGGGGTTGTGGTTTCGCCCTTCCACCCCATGATCAGCAAATCAATGTGACGTTCCTTGATCACCTCTAAAATGGCCTCAGCCAAATCATGGGCAACCCGAATCTGAGTATGCACTGGCACCTGCCAATCTAGCCCCTGTGCCACCGCATGATCCAGCAGCTGTCGATTCAGGGCAATGTTGACCGTTGCTTCCCCAGGGGGAATATGGCGGGGAACCAGGATCACTTGCAGACATTCCAGCTCATAGTGGCGCTGACGGGCGATCGCGGCAGCAAACCCCAACAGCACATCCATGGTTTGGGGATTACTCACCGGCACCAATAACCGCCCCTGTCCCGTTGCCGGGGCTTTGGTTTGATAAACCACATAGGAAGGTTCCGGCTTTGGCCCGAGGGGTCGCACATCCCCCCGCACCTGATCGACTTCAGCGCGAATAATATCGGCACGGGTAATAATGCCAACTAGTTTGCGCCCCTCAATCACGGGCAGCCGACTGATCTGGTAGCGGTTGAGCAAATGCAGTACAGCGGTGAGCGAGTCGGTGGGGTTGACGGTGATCACCTGGCGGGTCATGATTTGAACCAGGGGAACCTTGCCGGAGCGTTGGTGGGGTGACAGTTGCGCCAGATCAGACTGGGTGAGAATGCCCACCAATTTGCCCCCATCCACCACGGGGAAGCCTCGGTGCGGTGAGCGAGAAAATGCTTGGAATGCCTCCTCCAAAGGCATTTGACTGGAGAGAGTTTCCACCCGTCGCTGCATAATGTCGGTTGCCGTCAATCCTTCCCACCGCTGGTCAGCCGTCGTCTTGTGTTGAAGATGAATACCGCGCCACTCCAGCAGGTGCTGATAGATTGACCCTTTAAACAGGCGCTCTGCGACCAGATAGGCCACCACCGAACCAATCATCAGCGGCAGTACCAAATCAAAATCTGCCGTCATCTCGAAAACAATTACCAGTGCCGTAATCGGCCCCCTGGTTACGGCACTGAAGAAGGCACACATGCCCGTCAAGGCATAGAGGGTCGGTGAACCGATATCAAGACTGTGCGGCAGATTCAGGCTGTGCAACCCAGTTCCCACGAGATTTCCCAAGGCGGAACCTAAAATCAGGGAGGGCGCAAACAATCCCCCCCGGTGCACTGGAGCCAAACCCCACTAAACAGAGCAAAAAGTAGGTGACGAAGACCAAAGCGGTGATCTGCCAGTCCATCCCTCCAATGACTAAAGAATCTTGCAGCTCGACGCTGTAGCGCAACCCATCGGGAAGCAGAGCAATGATTATGCCCGTGAGGCCAGCGGCCAGACTGACGCGCCAGGGTAGGGTCAAGTGGTGGAGCCGGGAACGGTTAAAGGTGAGACTGGCAAGCACTCCACGATTGAACAATGCCCCCAGCAGTCCTGCCAGAATTCCCAAGCCGATCAAAATGGGAATTTCCTGAACTGAAAAACTGGTCTGAACCTGGCTCAGATCCGGGATCAGACCCCGCCCTCCTAGTAAGCGGGACACGACCCCGCCGACAAACGCCGCCAGAATCGCGGTGCCGAGGGTGAAGTCAGACACATCCTGAAGTAGTTCTTCCACCACAAACAGTACCCCAGCAATGGGGGCATTGAAGCTGGCTGCCAATCCAGCAGCGGCACCGGCAGCAATTAATTGCCGCTGGTAGGCCGGGGAGGTTTCTGTCCAGCGGCTAAATTGGGCAGCCAAGGCGGCACCGATCTGCACCGTTGGCCCTTGTCTGCCCAAGGCCAGCCCCGATCCCAGGGAGAGACTGGTGCTGACAAGCTTTACCAGAGCCACCCGTAAATCTAAGGCAATGGGCACGTGAGCCAGAGCCGCTTTGACTTGGGGAATGCCGCTGCCCGTCGCCTCCGGTGCCAATGCCTCAATCAACCAGCCGCTCCAAAAACCACCGACGAGGCCAATGCTCGGTAACGCTAGCCAAGCAGGTACCAACTGCGTCGCCATGACCCGCCAGCCGTCCAACCATGCCACCGACTGCTTGAGTAAAACCGCTGCCAACGCCGAGCAAAAACCAATGAGACAGGCCTCAAAAATTGCCAGCGGTTTGGGTCTTAGCAGGGAGCGCAGAGATTGAACAATGGCAGCAATCCACATCAGGCAAAGGAGTTTGACCCGAAGGCTTGCAGGACAAAACGAGTAAGATTACGGAATATTAACTTCATGGTTAGTCGATAGAATTCATGGCTAGGGCAGTGAGCATCAATCCGCACAACTGCTTCCAGATGCCTGATCCTTCGTTCTCTATTTCTGCCATAGTGTCTGAGCAAATCTTAAACGCAATTTCAGTGATCGCCCTCCAAATTCATCAGTCCGTGGCGCTGGAGGAAATTTTCCAGAATGCTGTCACGGTCATTCGAGGGACACTCTACACCGATCGCGGGATCATTTGTCGTAGCCAACCCGATGGCAGTGGTGAAGTCTCCTTTGAGTCTGTGGGGGCGGGCTGGACACCGATGCTGGGGCAGATGATCTCTGCTCCCTGCTTCAACGCTCTGGGGATCGATCGGGAGCGGCAGGAACCAGACAACACGATCTCAGACCTAGCAGACAGAGACATCAATCCTGGCTGGGCAGCCTTCGTCACCCAGTTCCAGGGGCAGGCACCGCTAGCGGTGCCCATTATCGCCCAGGGCGATCGCTGGGGATGGCTGATGGTTCACCATTGTCAGTGTCAGCGATCGTGGCAATCGGTAGAGGTGCAATTTCTGCAACAGATGGCAGTACAGCTAGGCATTGCCCTGTACCAGGCAGCCCTGCACCAGCAACTTGACCAAGGGCACTCAACCTCCACTGCAAGTGCAGAAAATACGCTCCGGCAACGCGCAGAAAAAGAACAGGCACTGAATCAAGTGGTGCGGGCAATTTCTCAGTCTCTGGATTTGAATATCATTTTTTCTACAGCGACGACTGAAATTGCCCAACTTCTGCAAGTGGATCGGACAACCATTGAACAATATTTACCAGAGCGCAGGTGTTGGCAGGTGATTGCTGAATATCGACAACATCCCGATCTGCCAATGACGCTAGGGCTTGAAATCCCAGATGAAGAGAATCCGATAACGGTTCAACTGAAGCAGGTTAAGCGAGTCAATGTTAGAGGATGTTTTAAAAGGTTTTTTGGGTCAGATTTTATGCTAACTGCCTCACCATGATTCGTATCATGGCCAGGTAAATAAATGTCTCCGAAGTTTCTGGCCATAACTCATAGTCTCGAACCAATCGACGGTACCCCATGAGCCAGCCAAATGTTCGTTCAACAACCCACCTTTTTTTCAGCAATACGAACCCTTTGGTTTGCTCTGGTCGCAGCACAACCTCCACAATCCACCGACAAACATCCATCACCCACATCAGGAATGGATTACCGTCAAAACCGCCATCGGCCCAAATCGTATGCAGTCGCGATACCCCTTGACCCATCTGTTTCACCTGTTGGAGTACCTGTTTAGCCCCCTCTCGTTCGGGTACACTCGCGGCAGTCACCAAGACCCGCAACAGCAATCCCAGGGTATCGACCGTCATAAACCGTTTTCGACCTTTAATTTGTTTGCCCGCATCGTAGCCCACCGATTGGCTCACTCCAGCGGCACTTTTGACACTTTGACTGTCGATAATCGCTTCCGACGGGCTGCGATGACGCTCCTGTTCAATTCGGGTACACTCTCGCAATCGGTCGTGCATCCGCACCCAGGTTCCATCTTTGCGCCACTGACGAAAGTAGGTGTATACGGTTTGCCATGCCGGAAAATCCCCTGGCAACCCTCGCCATCGCACTCCCTC